>DATHNK010000064.1:0-4269 GCA_035486075.1 Bacteroidia bacterium | reverse complement strand
GGATGGCTCAATTCCACCGATATTTCAGCTATCTGATAAAATTTCAAAAATCTTTTCTTATTTTGCATATTATTAAACCCTGAAAGGGAAAAGATTTTATTTCATTATGATTCTGATAGGTTTATTTATAGGTTTAGCAATAGGAATTCTGCTCGGTTATTTATTTTTGAAAAATACTGTTCTTAAAAATAGTTTGCCCGTTAAAGACATTGAGGAACGCTATGTAAGCAAAGAACTTTATGCCGATACTGCCGAGAGGCTGAAGGCGAAAGAATTGGATTTAAACCGTTCAAATAGCCAGATATTAGAGTTGAATACACAGCTAGCCACCCTGAGATCGGAAAAGGAGAGCCAGCAGGAAAAACTCAATACCCTAAAATTGGACATAGAGAATTTGCATACCCAATCGCGGGAACAATTTAAAAACCTGGCCAATGAAATTCTGGAAGAGAAAAGTCAGAAATTCACTAGCCAGAATAAGGAAAATATTGATGCCGTAATGACCCCTTTAAGGGAACGTATCAAGGAGTTCCAGGAAAAGGTGGAGAACGTTTATAAAATTGAATCTACAGAACGAAACACCTTAAAGGGGGAGATAACCACGTTGGTTGACCTCAACAAAAAAATAAGCGAGCAAGCCAATAATCTGGCTAATGCATTGAAGGGCGACAGTAAAACCCAGGGAAACTGGGGAGAGGTGATCCTGGAAAGAGCACTGGAACGCTCCGGACTTGAAAAAGATAAAGAATACAGGATTCAATATAGTTTGAAGAATATTGAAGGAGACCGCCTGCAACCCGATGTGGTGGTTTTTCTTCCGAACAATAAACACATTATTATTGACTCCAAAGTATCTCTTACGGCTTATGAAGCCTTTGTAAGCGCACCAACAGAAGAAGAAAAAAAACAATTCTTGCTGAGGCATCTTGTCTCTGTAAAGAAACACATTGACGAACTGAGCAAAAAAGACTATCAATCGCTTATTAACATAAATACGCTTGATTTCGTATTGCTTTTTATGCCCATTGAATCTTCTTTCAGTATCGCTTTGCAATCGGATAATGAATTGTTCAATTATGCATGGGACCGGAAGATAGTTATTGTGAGCCCAACAACCTTGCTTGCCACACTTTATACCATAGCCTCATTATGGAGGCAGGAGAAACAAGCCCGGAATGTATTTGAAATTGCAGAGGAAAGCGGTAAACTTTATGATAAGTTCCATGGTCTTATAGAAGACCTGCTGGATGTAGGCAAGAAAATGAATTCGGCCAAATTGAGCTACGATGAAGCCATGAAAAAGGCGTCCAGCGGACCTGGTAACATTGTTAAACGGATAGAAAATATTAAAAAACTGGGTGCCAAAACCACTAAATCGCTGGAAACCATTTCAACTGATTTGGTTAACAAGGCTCAGGAAGAATAGACCCGATAGTTATGATTGAACCCAATAATAGCCTATATTTGCATTAATAACACTGTGATGAAAACAGGGCGGAGAAGTTTTTTATTTGGTTCGGTTTTTGCTGTTTTTTTATCTTTATTTTCATGCTATCCTCCCACAAAGGTCAGCAATCAGAATATAGTTCAAATTTACAGGAACGATGAGCATGCCCTGCATCCGGAATACAAGCTGGTGCATGTTAACGACAGTATTTCCCAGCTTTACTTTAAAGTAAACGAAAGCGAGTTATTGTATGAACGCAAAACCCTTGCCGACAGCTTTGAAGCCAGCGTAAGGATCTATTGCCGTGTAACCCTGAATTATGAATCACCATTGGTGATGGACAGTAGTTCTGTTGTGCTTAATTTTCAAAGCTCTACCAACAATAAAAAGGAATTTGCCGTAGGCTCCTTAGCCCTCAAACTAAACCGGGGCGGAAGATATTTGTTAACAGTAAGCACATCTGATCTGTTGAGTAAACGGGGCGACATTACATACATTGAAGGCAATAAAATGGACTACCTTGGTGAACAAAATTTTATCCTTCGCGACCCCGCAAACGGGCATTTGCTATTCTCCAAATGGTATGATACAACAACAAAGATTGCCGTTCAATGCTTTCGGCCATTAAACAAACTATACGTAAAATTCTATAAGAATAATTTCCCCATTGCAGCCCCTCCCTTCAGTGCCGATGAATATGAATCGCCCCGGCTGACAGTTGACAGCACCTTCTCTGTAATTCAGCATAACGGAGTATTTACTTTGCTGCTAAAAGCAAGGGGGATCTACCATATTATGGCCGATTCCAACGACATGGAAGGAATAACTCTTTTCCGGTTTGATGAAAGTTATCCGGAAGTTACAAGGGCTTATCAAATGGTGACGCCATTGCGCTACATTTCATCGAACGAAGAGTTTGAAAAACTTACCACCTCCACATCACCCAAACAGGCCGTTGACAATTTCTGGCTCACCGCATCGGGCGGAAGTAAAGACAGGGCGAAGGAACTTATAAAAGGCTATTACAACCGCATTCAGGATGCAAACCGTTATTTCACTTCCTATCAGGAAGGATGGAAAACAGACAGAGGCATGATATTCCTTATTTTCGGCGCACCCAATACCATTTACCGTTCATCAATTGGGGAACAATGGACCTATGGCGAAGAACGGAATTACGCATCGCTCACCTTCAACTTTGTTAAGTTGGATAATCCTTTCAGCGATAATGACTATGCCCTGCAACGCGCCGCCACTTACCGCAACCTATGGTATAACGCGGTTGATCTGTGGAGGGAAGGAAGGGTTTATTAAGAGGCTTTTAATTTCCCTGCTGACTCAGTTTCCTTCTTATCCGTTTCAATAGGTTTTCTGAATACAACATTGTCATCGAACACATCCATTACAATATCGGTATCGCGTTCAATTTTCCCGGCAAGCAATTCTTTTGAAAGTTCATTCAGTACTTTTTTCTGAATCAATCGCTTGATAGGCCTTGCCCCGAAAGAAGCATCAAAACCTGTTTGTGCCAGCCATTTAATAGCTTCATCGGTTGCGCTTAGCCTGATATTTTCTTCCCGCAACTTATTTACTACACCTTCAAACTGCATTTTAACAATGGCATTAATATCCTTTTTGCTAAGCGGTGTGAACATGATAACTTCATCAATGCGGTTTAAAAATTCCGGACGGAGTGTGCGTCTCAGCAGGTCAAAAACCAGCTCCTTCGTCGCTTCAAAAACCTTTTCTTTATTACCTTTTTCAATCTTGTCATAATTTTCCTGGATAATATCGGAACCGATATTGGAGGTCATTATGATGATGGTATTTTTAAAATTCACTACTCTGCCTTTGCTGTCTGTCAGCCTTCCGTCATCCAATACCTGCAACAGGATATTGAATACATCTGGATGCGCTTTTTCAATCTCATCCAACAATACAACAGAGTATGGCCTGCGTCTTACCGCTTCGGTAATCTGTCCGCCTTCATCATAACCCACATATCCGGGAGGAGCTCCGATAAGCCTGGAAATACTGTGCTTTTCCTGGTATTCGCTCATGTCAATGCGTATCATATTATTCTCCGTGTTGAAAAGGTATTCGGCCAGGGCTTTTGCCACTTCCGTTTTACCAACTCCGGTAGTCCCCATAAAAATAAATGATCCCAGCGGACGCTTGGTATCTTGTAAACCGGCACGGCTGCGGCGTATGGCATCAGCAACGGCTTCTATAGCTTCATCCTGACCTACTACACGTTTATGCAATTCATCTTCCAGAAATAGTAGCTTTTCTTTTTCTCCCTGCAGCATTTTATTTACAGGGATGCCTGTCCATCGTGAAACAATGCGGGCTATATCTTCCCTGTCAACTTCTTCCTTAAGCATTTGCGATCCATTGGCTTTTATAACATCCCACTTCTTTTCCATTTCTGCCAGGTTGGATTCGGCCTCTTTTATTTTTCCATAACGTATTTCAGCAACCTTACCAAAATCGCTTATCCTTTCGGCCTGTTCGGCTTCCAGTTTCAGGTTTTCAATATCTTTTCTTATCCGGTGAATGGAATTTACCACATCTTTTTCCGATTGCCACTGCGCCCTGAAATCTGAACGTTTATCACTCAACTCAGCTATTTCGCGGTTAAGCACGTTCAACTTGTCTTTATCATTTTCTCTTTTAATGGCTTCCCGTTCTATTTCCAACTGGCGGATCTTCCTTTCGGCTTCATCCAGTTCAGCAGGAACAGAATTAATTTCCATCCGCAGTTTAGATGCAGCTTCATCGATCAGATCGATTGCTTTATCGGGCAGAAAACGGTCGCTTAT
>DATHNK010000063.1:0-3119 GCA_035486075.1 Bacteroidia bacterium | reverse complement strand
ATAAAATCTAAAAACCGGAATTCTTTAAACCATTCATAATTATTTACTATTTCTGCAGCATTATCTCCGCAATTAAAATCAAGAAATTTTTCCAACTGCCTCCTTTGACAACTCAGATTGTGTTCAAGTATTTCGGAGGTAAGTAAATTACGTTCCTGGGACTTGCCCGAAGGATCCCCCACCATTCCTGTGGCACCTCCTACTAATGCATAGGGTTTATGCCCCGCTTTCTGAAAATGAAGCAAAGTCATAATTTGAGCAAGGTTTCCAACCCCCAGTGAATCGGATGTTGGGTCAAAACCAATATAGCCGCTCACTGAGCCGCTGTTTAACAACTCTTCTGTACCCGGCATAATGTCGTGTAACATGCCCCTCCAGCGTAATTCTTCTATAAAACTTAATTTCATGCGCCGCCAAAGGTAAGAAGTTTATAAAGTCTGTAAAGTTTTTAAAGCTGAAAGTTCGTTAACTTTATAAACTTTTTCCTTTATGAACTTTAGAAACTTACTATGGTATTTGTAACCGGAGGTACTGGCTTTTTAGGTGCTCATTTACTTACTGAACTGGCAAAGAACCCGGAACAGGTTGTAGCACTAAAAAGGCCTGCAAGCAGTACCTTGAATACGGAAAAGCTCTTTTTATATAAATTCGGGGAGGAGGGCAAAACTTTATTCAAAAAAATAAACTGGGTAGTGGGTGATATTATGGACCCTTGGTCGCTTTCAGAAACTATGCAAGGCGCTAATGAAGTATACCACTGCGCAGCAGAAGTAGATTTGCGTGACGATAATCCGGAGTCTATTATTAAAACTGCTGAGGCCGGAACTGAGAATTTGGTAAACGCTGCATTGGCATTGGGAATTGAAAAATTCTGTTATGTAAGTTCTGTAGCAGCATTGGGTAATCCGCCAGCTGGCGGAGATATTTCGGAAGAAAATTTTGAAGAGTTCTCATTTGAAAACTCACTTTATGCTATTGGCAAGCATTTAGCTGAGCAGCAGGTTTGGAGGGCCCATGCGGAAGGCCTGAAAGTAGTTGTTATATCACCTTCAATTATACTTGGCCCCTGGAGTAATTTAAGGAATGGAAGCATAAGCATGTTTACTTTTATTGATAAAATATCAAAATACTATACAGGTGGAATAATGGGTTATGTGGATGTTGCTGATGTTGTAACCATCATGCTGAAACTTATGGCTAATGGGCCCTATAATGAACGATTTATCGCTAATTCGGAAAACCTTAGCTTTCATGACTTTTTCTCTGCCATTGCGAAAGACCTTAACAAACCATTGCCCGGAACTAAGCTCAGTAATTTCACATTAAAGATATTCCAGAAATTAAATAATGTTTTCAGCAAACAAAAAATAAGCAGCACTATGGTGGAACATGCCACCGATATTCATACTTTCAGCAACAAGAAAGTGAAAGAGACCATACATTATACATTTATACCTGTGCGGGAAACCATTGCAGCAACGGCAAAATTTTATTTAAATGAGAGGAAGAGAAAATAAAACTGACCGTATAATTCTGGGTATTGACCCGGGTACTACCATAATGGGTTATGGCCTGATTAAGATCAGCGGGAAAGATGCCAGTCTTATTCATATGGACATTATCACCATGAATAAATTACCCAATCACTTTTTAAAACTCAAAAAAATATTTGAGGAAACAATCCGTATTATTGAACATTATAAGCCGGATGAAGTGGCGCTGGAAGCTCCATTCTATGCTAAAAACATTCAGTCGATGCTGAAACTGGGCAGGGCGCAGGGCATATCTATGGCCGCGGCATTATCGCACAGTTTGCCGGTATTTGAATACTCGCCCCGTAAAATAAAACAATCCATTACCGGGAAAGGCTCATCCAGCAAAGAACAGGTAGCCATTATGCTGCAACGCATACTTGCCATTCAGGCAATGCCTGCAAAACTGGATGCTACCGATGCGCTGGCAGTTGCCATTTGCCATTTCTTCCAGAATAGGGTTGGGGCAAGTTCACAACCGGAGAAAAAATTCAATAGCTGGCAGGCCTTCATCAGCGAAAACAAAAATAAGGTCAGCGGGTTATAAATGCCTTATTATTTCCTCCTGAACTTGCTTAAATTCTTCCGGAGTCAATTTAAGTTTCTCGTTGGCAAAATTCATATCACTAACCTTATCTAAAGGAATAAGATGAAAGTGAGTGTGCGCTACTTCAATTCCAATAATGGTTAGTCCTACACGGCGGCAAGGAACAGCTTTTTTTATTGCTATTGCCACTTTTTTCGAGAGGAGCATTAATTCGGCAAGTAAATCATCTTCCACATCATAAAAACAATCAATTTCTTTTTTAGGAATAACTAATGTATGCCCTCTTTTAAGTGGGTTTATATCTAAAAATGCCAAACAGTTTTCAGTCTCTGCTATTTTATAGCAAGGAATTTCTCCATTAACTATTTTAGTGAAAATACTGGGCATCTTATATTGAGACCTCTAAAATCTCAAGCCCCATTTCTCCGGCAGGGGTTGTAACTTTAACGGTATCTCCTACCTTCTTCCCAAGCAAGCCTTTTGCAACAGGAGAATTAACAGAAATGCGCCCTTCTTTAAAGTTAGCTTCGTTTTCGGTTACTATGGTATAATTCAAAATAGCTCCGGTCTTTTGATTCTTGATCTTTACTTTAGACAGAATCAAGACTTTTGTATGGTCTAGCGTTGAAGGATCAATTACTTTAGCATTGCTCACAATATCCTCCATTTTGGATATCTTCAATTCAAGTAGTCCTTGTGCTTCCTTTGCAGCGTGATATTCCGCATTTTCAGACAAATCGCCCTTATCACGGGCCTCAGCAATTTGGCGTGATATAGATGGCCTTTCAACTGATTTCAGGTGATGAAGTTCCTTCAGGAGCTTATCAAGCCCTTCCTGTGTAAAATAAGCAGCTTGTGACATGAAAAGTACTTTTTATTAATATGAATGGTTTTATTTATTGAAAAAGGAGAGAATACGACGACTCTCTCCTTTTGCAAATATATAAATATTTCTTTAGAAATTACAAATCAAGCTTAATTCCTAAGGTGTGGCATCCCTGATATGGATTGGTTGCCCGGTAAGCATAAGTAATGCCAAA
>DATHNK010000062.1:0-2822 GCA_035486075.1 Bacteroidia bacterium | reverse complement strand
CAACCCAAAGCGTGTACAGGTAGTATTGAACCTTTCCCTGCAAATTTGTGCCAATCTTTCCGCTTTAATGAGGCCCTTTCTGCCTTTCACTTCGGATAAGCTGAGCAGTTTGCTTAATATTGCACCCCTGAACTGGGATGCCGCCGGAAAAGCAGATATGCTGCGCGAAGGCCATCAGTTGGGCGAACCCGTAATGTTATTTGAGAAAATAGAAGACGATAAGATACAGAAACAAGTGGAGAAATTACATCAAAGCAAAACCGAAAACCAATCTCCTGCCGGGGCGAACCCTAGTGTTCCCCCAATCCATCCCCAAAAATCCACCATTGTTTTTGAAGATTTCGAAAAGATGGATATTCGTGTGGCAACCATTGTTGCAGCCGTAAAAGTGCAGGGAGCCGATAAACTTTTGAAGTTAACAGTAAATACAGGCATTGATGTCCGCACTGTTGTTTCGGGTATCGCAAAATATCATTCACCCGAGGATATTGTCGGCAAGCAAGTATGCCTGTTGGTAAACCTTGCCCCAAGGAAATTAAGGGGTATAGAATCACAAGGTATGATATTGATGGCTGAAAATTCAGATGGCAAACTTATCTTTGTCGCACCTACAGATATTAACGCCGAAAACGGAGGAATAGTTAAATAATGAAAATATATAAAACCCTTAGCTCTTCACTCTTAGTTCTTAGCTCAGACACTGCCGCCGTAGTTCAATGGATAGAATAGAAGTTTCCTAAACTTTTGATGTGAGTTCGATTCTCGCCGGGGGCACAAAATGTCATATAATAAATAACTTACAACTAAAAAATGAAGGCCTGAAAAGTCTTCATTTTTTGTTTTAGGGCAACCGTATTGAGTTAGCGCTTTGCACTGATTGTTTTCGTTGATGGTCAGGGCCGTAAATATAGTCAGTTTCATTTGCATTCAAGTTGGCTATCGTTGGCCCTTCTAATATGGTGTTTATTTTTTTGAAAGGAGTATAATTTAGCGTTGGAAAATTGGAAACACCTTGCTGAATGTCCTGCGGAAGATTAGTTGTTTGACTAGTAATAGCCAACACAGCATAGGTTGTGATATACTATCAAAGCTTCCAATATTCTGAGTTAGGGTTCATTCCTTTAGAAATTCTATTATATATTTTGGAATCATAATCCAACATAAAATCTTCAGTATTTATGAAGCACCCATTCTGTTTAAAACATTCATTAACGGTGTTTAACATTTGATAAAAACTATCATACATGGATGTGTATAATTCAAATTCAGGATTCCATGTAGATAAATAATATAATGGAGTTTTCTCAGGATTAATTGAATAGTCTTTTAAATTAAGTGCTAAATATTCACCATGTCCTGTTGAAAAAAGAGGAAGGAATCCATGTTCTTTAAGTTTATAAAAACGCTCATTAGTTTCCATAATAGTTTGCATTTCCAGCATTGAGTTCAAATAAAAACCCTCGAATAAATAAGATTTACGTACCGGGACATTATTTTCTACCGTGGTTCCATCATGCCACAAAAATATATCCTTAATATCTTCACTTATTGGAATTCCAGGAAAATACCCATCAAAAAATCCAATAAGTTTTCCCTCGTCTATAGGTGGATTTAATAATTTTAATACCGGAGCATTAATCGCTTCCAAATTTTTCATTAAAATCTCTAACTCGGTTGAAATCTTACTCGCCATAAAACGCAATGCTACAACTTCCAATACTCTGAATTTGGATTCATTTCTTTTGAAATTTTATTGTATTTTTTATAATCGTAATCTAACATAAAATGTACAGAACTCATAAAATACGCATCATACTTAAAACACTTATTAACAGTAACTAACATTTGACGAAAACTATCGTAAATAGTAGTGTATAACTCAAGTTCAGGATTCCAGGTAGATAAATAGTATATTGGAGTTGTTTTCGGTTTATTCGAAAATTCATTAAGATTAAGTGCTAAATATTCTCCTCGTCCACTTGAGAAAAGAGGTAAAAATCCTTTTGTTTTAAACTCAAAAATATTTTCATCAGCTTTTATGGCTTCTTGAATTTCTTCTATAGAATTAAAAAAGAATCCTGGGAATAAATAAAAAACCTCAGCAGCTTGTACGTAATCCGTTGCAGTCCCATTGTACAATAAAAACAAATCTTTAATATCCTCGCTAATCGTTGCCGTTGGAAAGTACTGATTAAAAAAAAATATTAATTTTTGCTCCTCTATTGGTGGATTAAGGAACCTTAATACAGGAGCGTTTAATAATTCTAATCTTTTAATTAAGATTCCCAATTCGTTTGAAAGTTCTGCTGTCATAATTTTGCAAAATTATTATTTTATAATTCAAGTAGTAATTCCCCCAACTTTAGTATAGGAACCCAAACGGGGGGAATAATTGGAAATGGATTTGTTTGGGGGGAAAGAGATGGAAGCCATGATGGTTCTCCATCATTTCCTATAGGCACAACAATAAATTTATCACCTTCTTCCATGTGGAATCCTCTATATAAACCACTTAAGGCACCACCTTGTCTACTTTGCTCTATTCTAGTTACTCTTTTAACCGCTGCTCCATATCCTCCCTCATTTGATGTAGCATAAGGGAATTCATCCCATGAGAGCCCAGGGCCAGCCTTAGGCAGACCAAGTAACGCCGCATCTCTATTCTTTTTTTGTTTTTCGACTCCTCCCCCATTATATGTCAAAACTTTCCATCCCGGATTTTTATACAAGCCTTTCATGGTATTAGCAAATATACCTGGCGTCCAATCTTGAAAGACATAGTGTACGGGCAACAATTTGCCGGTACCTCGTGGGTCAGGCAT
>DATHNK010000061.1:0-5445 GCA_035486075.1 Bacteroidia bacterium | reverse complement strand
CAGGCTGCAAAACCAGCCGGTGCCGGAGGAGGAGCAAGCAGGCCTCATGGTACCAGGGAAAGAGAAGCCCGCCCTGAGCTTACGGATGAAGAAATTCAAAACCAGATAAAGGAAACACTGGCCCGTTTAAGTGGTTCGGGTAAATCGAAAGCTGCAAAATATCGCCGTATGAAACGTGACCTGATGAGTGAAAAAGCTCAGCAGGAAGCCGAACAAGCGGCAGCCGAAGGAAAAGTTATAAAAGTTACCGAGTTCGTATCGGCCAATGAATTGGCTAAGATGATGAGCGTACCAATACAGGATGTTATTTCAACCTGTATGAGTTTGGGATTGTTCGTTTCCATCAACCAACGGTTGGATGCGGAAACTATTTCTATTGTTGCGGAAGAATTCGGACATAAAGTGGAATTTGTAAGTATTGACGTTCAGGAATCTGTAAGAATAGAGGAAGATAAAGAAGAGGACCTTATGCCGCGTCCTCCTATTGTTACGGTTATGGGCCACGTTGACCATGGTAAAACATCATTGCTTGATTATATCCGTAAAACCAACGTTATTGGCGGTGAAGCAGGTGGTATAACCCAGCATATCGGTGCATATAATGTTACCCTTGAGAACGGTAAAAAAATTACATTCCTGGATACTCCGGGTCACGAAGCGTTTACCGCTATGCGTGCGCGTGGTGCACAGGCGACTGACCTTGCTATTATTGTAGTTGCTGCCGATGATGGTGTGATGCCTCAAACCAAAGAGGCCATTAACCATGCCCTGGCTGCAGGCGTACCAATGATCTTTGCAATCAACAAAATTGATAAAGAAGGTGCTAACTCCAACAGGGTTAAGGAAGAACTCTCCCAAATGAATATTTTGGTGGAAGATTGGGGTGGCAAATACCAGGTGGAAGAAATTTCTGCCAAGAAAGGAGTTCACATACATGAGCTTTTAGAAAAGGTTCTTCTTGAAGCGGAATTACTCGAACTGAAAGCTGACCCGAATAAAAAAGCGCACGGTATTGTTATCGAATCCGCTTTGGACCGCGGTAAAGGATATGTTGCTACCATTTTGGTAGAAGGTGGTTCTCTCCGCGTTGGCGATGTTATTGTGGCGGGTTGTTTCAGCGGAAAACTGAAAGCCATGCACAATGAAAGAGGTGCAGCTATTGATGTCGCGTCCCCTGCTATGCCCGCATTGATATTGGGCCTTGATGGCGCTCCACAAGCCGGTGACCAGTTCCACGTAGTGGAAAGTGAATCGGAAGCCCGTGAAATTGCCAACAAGCGTTTGCAACTGCAACGTGAACAAGGTTTGAAGACCCGCAAGCATATTACGCTTGATGAAATCGGAAGACGTCTGGCTATCGGAGACTTTAAAGAATTGAACGTAATTGTGAAAGGTGACTTTGACGGATCTATCGAAGCATTATCAGATTCATTACTGAAACTGGCTAACCCCAAGATACAAGTCAACATTGTTCACAAAGGCGTGGGACAAATTACCGAATCAGATGTGTTGTTAGCATCCGCTTCCAATGCCATTATTATAGGATTCCAGGTGCGCCCATCGCAAAACGCCCGTAAAATAGCCGAACAGGAACAAATCGATATACGCCTCTACTCTATTATTTACGATGCCATAGAAGAAGTGAAAACTGCTATGGAAGGTATGTTGAGCCCTGAGGTACAGGAAAAAATTACCTGCAACCTCGAAGTACGTGAAGTATTCGGAGTTACCAAAGTGGGTAATGTGGCGGGCTGTATGGTACTTACCGGAAAGATCACCCGTAACACAAGAATTCGTGTGATACACGATGGTATTGTGGTGCATACCGGCGATCTGGGCTCTCTCAAGCGTTTTAAAGACGATGTGAAAGAGGTTGTGTCAGGCTACGAGTGCGGACTTAACATTGCAGGCTTTAACGATATTAAAGTAGGCGATATTATTGAAGGCTACGAGCAGGTGGAAGTGAAAGCCAAACTATAAGAGTTAAATACAAATAAATTTAACTAACCGATAATTTAAGAGATTGCTTCGTTCCTCGCAATGACGATTATGTTTTAATAATTGCCTGTCGGGCTCCGACCGTCATTGCGAGGCACGAAGCACTCTCTGCAGATAAATAGAGAGATTCTACATGACAAATTTAACCGAACGATATTATTCTGTACGCGATACAATCCCGCAGGGAGTTGATTTGGTGGTTGTCTCCAAAAAAAATCCGGTAGAGAAAATAAAAGCCATCTACGATAGCGGCCAACATGCCTTTGGTGAAAACAAGGTAATGGAGCTGATGGATAAAAAGGACCTTCTCCCTGCTGATATACAATGGCATATAATAGGGCATTTACAGACCAATAAGGTAAAATATATAGCTCCTTTTGTGCATTTAATACAATCGTTAGACAGCACTAAACTAGCTGCCGAAATAGATAAACAGGCTAAAAAATGCAACAGGGTAATAGATTGCCTTTTAGAAATATTTATAGCCTCAGAAGAAACAAAATTCGGTTTTAGTTTAGAAGAGGCAGAAAACTTCCTTGCTAACGAGTTGCCGATACTTCCCAATATCCGGATAACCGGGTTTATGGGTATGGCTAGCAACACCCCTAATATTGAACAGGTAAGGCTGGAATTCAGGTCATTGGCTAATTTTTACAAAAAATATGAAAAGGCTTTGGGCTTCCAACACCTATCTATGGGAATGACAAGCGACTACAAAATAGCTATTGAAGAAGGCAGCAACATGGTGAGGATTGGGAGTGCTATCTTTAATGAATAAGAAAGGCTTGAAAGCATTTATCCCTTCCAATTATAATAATTTTTATCTTTGCGCTCCTTTTGAAAAAAAGGAGACCAGTAATTGTCCGATGGTGTAACTGGCAACACGTCTCCCTTTGGAGGAGAAGAGTCCTGGTTCGAGCCCAGGTCGGACAACATAAATCAAGTAAATTAAGCCTGTAACTGAATAAATTACAGGCTTTCTCTTTTATAGAACATCATAATCGATATTCCTTTTTGATCAATTCGATAAGATTTTTTGCGGCGATACTTCTTTCATTTCCAATTTTTTCTCCCAGAATCAGTGCACCATATAGGTATTGAGCACTGGTAATTAATTCATTTAATACCACAGGGTCTTCGGTAAGTAGCGCGGTTGCATCGGCAGGTATTTCCTTCTTTTCTTTTATTATTTTGAGTAATAATTCTGCATCGAATATCCTTCCCATCTCATTTCCATAATCCGCAGCCCACACCATAATGGAATCATTATATTTTTTGAGTTCGCTTACGGAATGATAATAATATGAAATGCCGATGGCTACCTCTTGGTTGCCAATGAGCCGCAAGGTTCCCGAGCTTTTCATTTGTTCGTATGTGCGTTCCATCAGGAATAACTGCTTAAACTGAGGTAATACCATTCTTGCCGTATAGGCAAGTTTCGTAATATGCAGCTTTCTTTCCGGGCTTTTTATAAGCTGTACCAGGGTTTCAATTAATTCAAATACAACTTTGTTATTTTTTGTATAATTAGTATTCAGAACAATGTCAGCACTTAAGTCCTCCAGCATATTTTGCATATAAACCCGCTCTTGTTTTTTTTCTGCCAGGCGTTCCCTAAGATTCTCCGCAAAAAACCCTAAATACAGGGCAAGGAACATCATAAAAAATTCAAAGAAATAATGTCCAAATGTTTCCATCAGCTTTGTTCAAATTGATATACGACAAAGCTAAGAGATTTTTCATTTTCAGCTCTGGCTTTTCGGGGAGCAGGATTTAAAATAGTGGAGAACCCTGATAAGCGCTAACTAAAAAAGCACCTCGGAATCCTTTTATATTTATTTTTGCATCAGTATTAATCAGGAATAATAAGAAACATCATGAAAAAATCAACTCGTCCAATTTATTTTAAACATTTTAGTTGGCTAACGGTAGTTTTATTTGTCTTCGGTTCATGTTTTACCTCGCAGGCGCAGACCCCTTTGTTTTACGGGCTGACTTATTACGGAGGCACTACCAATTACGGTGCAATCATTTCTTTTGACCCGGTTACTAAAACTGAAACTTTAGAATGGAGTTTTGGTGGTGTAAATGATGGACAAAAACCAGACGGAGAACTTGTTTATGATAGCGTTAATAGTTTATACTATGGAACATCCTTACTAGGAGGTGCTTTTTTTAATGGCTGCATATATTCCTATAACCCCATTAGTAACCAGGAATCAGTGGTTTTTAGTTTCGCAAGCACGTTGGATGCGGCCTTGCCGGAAAAAGACCTGGTATATGATGCTAAAAACAGGTTATACTATGGATTGTCCCAGAATGGCGGCACTAATGGGATAGGTGCGGTTTATGATTTTAACCCTACTAATAATTTCGAACATGAAATCTGGAACTTCGGAGGTGTGGGCGATGGCTCCTACCCTGAAGGAAATTTTGTTTTTAATACCACCGACAGTTTATTTTATGGAACCACCAACGAGGGGGGAAGCAATGGCAAGGGTACTATAGTTTCTTTCAACCCGGTTAATAATACCGAAGCGGTTCTTTGGAATTTCGGAGGCGTTGGAGATGGAAGCGCTCCGAAAGGTTCCCTGGTTTATAACAATACTAATGGTTTATATTACGGAACTACTTTTAATAACGGTACTACAAGCAGTGATGGTACCATCATAACTTTTGATCCGGTAAGTAAGGCCGAAGCAGTGGTCTGGACTTTTCAAGGTTCCCCGAACGACGGGGCACAGCCTTATGGTAATCTTGTTTTTGACGCTAAAAATGGCCTATATTACGGATTGACTTCCGCAGGTGGAGCAACTGATTCCGGCACCATTTTTTCATTCGATCCAACTACAAAGGTCGAAACCTTGATCTGGAGTTTTGGAACCGGTACGGATGGGGGTTATCCTTTAGCAGACCTGGTATGGAGTTCTTACGACAGTTTGTATTACGGAACTTGTGATTTAGGCGGGACCTATGGTAAAGGCACCATATTTACGTTCAACCCGGTAACCAATGCGGAAAAGGTTGTGTGGAGTTTCGGCAACGGAAGCGATGGATATATGCCCCACGGGAATCTTGTTATTTATAATCAACTAACCACTTCCGTTACTAAAATCAATACTCTTGCCTCATCAATAAAAGCATACCCAAATCCTTGCAGCGGAGTTTTTCAACTTCAACTACAGCATTCATCCGATGTTACGCCCAGCCCAGGATTGGTAGAGGTTTACAATGTGTTAGGTGAACGGGTATATTCAATGAACAATGGACAATTGTCAATTATCAATTATCCATTGTCAATTGATTTATCAAGCCAGCCAAATGGAATTTATCTGTACAAGGTGGTATCTGAAACTGGGAAAATGATTGGGGAGGGGAAAGTGGTGGTGCAGAAATAAATAGTAATTTAGATATTATAAAAGCCCCTAATTGGGGCTTTTTAGTTTT
>DATHNK010000060.1:0-3795 GCA_035486075.1 Bacteroidia bacterium | reverse complement strand
TCTGCAATCTTTCTCAAAATCCTACGCATTATCTTTCCTGAACGAGTCTTTGGCAAACCCCGCACAAACTGGATTTTATCCGGTTTAGCAATTGGGCCTATCAAGTTGGTAACGTTGTGAAGGATCTCTTGCTTTAATGCGGCAAACTCATGTTCAGCCTTATCGCAGGTTACAAAAGCATAAATACCCTGCCCCTTAACGGGATGTGGGTATCCCACAACAGCCGATTCCACCACTTCGGGACAGTGGTTAATGGCATCTTCAATATCGGCAGTCCCGAGCCTGTGCCCCGAGACTTTCAGCACATCATCTACACGGCCTATGATACGGTAATCGCCATCAGCATCTCTCCGGCAACCATCGCCTGTAAAATACATGTTCGGATAAGTATCGAAATAAGTCTGCCGGCACCTTTCATGGTCTCCATACGTAGTACGGATCATTCCGGGCCAGGGAAACTTAATACATAGGTTGCCTTCCACTCCATTTCCCTCTAATTCGTTACCACTGCTATCCATCAGCACCGGCTGAACACCCGGCAGTGGAAGCATTGCATAGCTTGGTTTTGTTTCCGTTATTCCCGCAAGCGGGGAAATAAGGATGCCTCCCGTTTCCGTTTGCCACCAAGTATCGACAATAGGGCAATGTTTCTTGCCGATATTTTCATTATACCATATCCAGGCTTCTTCGTTAATAGGCTCCCCTACACTACCCAGTACCCTTAAAGTGCTTAAATCATGTGGTTTTACAAAGTCCAATCCGGAAGCCATAAGTGAGCGAATGGCAGTTGGCGCTGTATAAAAAATATTTACTTTATGTTTATCAATAACACTCCAAAACCGCCCTGCATCCGGGTATACGGGAATACCTTCAAACATAACAACGGTGGCTCCGGCTAATAAGGGTGCGTAAACTGTATAGGAGTGTCCTGTAACCCAACCAATATCTGCAGTGCACCAATACACATCGCCCTCATTATATTGAAATACATTCAGAAATGAATACCAGGTATAGACCATATATCCGGCTGTGGTATGCACCACCCCTTTGGGTTTGCCCGTAGAACCGGAAGTGTAGAGTATATAAAGCATATCCTCCGCATCCATTTCCTCAGCAGGGCAATTATTGGAAACACTATTCATTTCGTCGGTCCAGTAAATATCGCGGCCAGGTTTCATTTCAATAGGAGTGCCGGTGCGCTTCAATACAATAACCCTGCGTACACAAGGGCAAACGGTGATCGCTTCATCCACAATTTTTTTTAATTCAACCGTCTTAGCCCCACGGAAAAGCCCATCGGCAGTTATAACTACTTCACAGGTGCTATCATTGATCCTATCGGAAAGGGATTGTGTGGAGAAGCCCGCAAACACTACCGAATGAATGGCGCCAATCCTGGCGCAAGCCAGCATAGCGACGGCAGCCTCCGGAACCATAGGCATATAAATACAAACCCGGTCACCCTTCTTCACACCCTGCTTTTTCAGAACATTCGAGAACTTGCAAACCTGCTCGTGCAGCTGTTTGTAGGTTAGGGTTATATTTTTTTCGGAAGGTTCGTTTGGTTCCCAAATAATGGCTGGCTTATCACCATTATTTTCCAAATGACGGTCAATACAGTTCTCCGTAATATTAAGTTTGGCATTGATGAACCATTTCACATCAGGGCCTTTGAAGTTCCATTCCAGAACCTTATCCCATTTCTTTTTCCAGGTAAAATTCTCTGCAATTCCGGCCCAAAAAACTTCGGGGTTGTCAATACTCTTCTTATATTCTTCCTTGTATTGTTCAAAGGTGGTAATACGCGTACTCATTCTTTATGCAGGTTTTTCTATTCTACAATTATACAAATTATTGTTAAGACTCGGCCCCAAAAGCCTTTCTGCAACTAAATGAAATTGTCATTCTGAACGAAGTGAAGAATCTCTCTCAACCAGAAGAGTGGTGTTAGTTTTTGAAAATGGGGTGGTAAAACTATTGCCTATTTGTTGAATCCGAATACCCCAGAAGAATAGATAACAAATATTAGTAGGGCAAGTAAAAGCAAAATTATAATTGCTTTTATAATGTCATTCCAATTTCTACGCTTCTTTAAAGGATATCTTTATCCTAACCACGGCTTAAAAGCCGTGGCTAATGAACGAACGGCATTTGGATATGGTTTCATTCATTAGCCCCGCCATTTATGGCGGGGTGCAAATACGCACCTCTTTCATTAAGGGGCTTTAGCCCTTACATGCTAATATCCGGAAAAACCGCCAACCAAAAAGTATTTGTTAGTTTTTTGCCGTTGAACATATAACAAAGATAGAGATTTCTCACTTCGTTCGAAATGACAATTCGATTCAGTGTTAGGGAGAGAGGCGCGGGCGGAGCCCGCGCCTCTCTCCCTCCTCCCCAAAAATACTATGTCATTCCGAACCGAGTGAGGAATCTCCGTGCGGTTCAACCAATCATATTGCCTCCTACATCTGTTAAAACAGTAAAGATCCCTAAAATGGCATATATGCCTAATAGTATACCCAGCACTGCTAATGTTATTCCTGTTATTTTAACAGATGCCGGATTCCATATTTTCCAATTCCGTATAAATTGCCTTAACACCCCAATACTAACGAATAAGCCAATAAAGCCGAGGGCTAAGGAGGTAACTCCTATAAACTTTGATATAATAATATTTGCAATAACCAGTAAAGAAACCGGCAATAATACAACCAGTAATTGCAGCAGAAAAGCCTTCTTTAGTTTTTTATCTTGAAACATTTAACAAAGATAATGGTATTAACTAACCACCTTTTGATTGGAATAATTTCTAATTATTATACTTGCCGGGGCCAATAATAATATCAAACAAATGCGCGTCTGCCTTGTCATTATATATAAAGGCAAAAGTGTAGTTACTGTTTTTGAATAATGTAAATGCCGCGTTTGTCTTTATACTGCCAAGTATATTTTCTTCAATTCTTGTCTTCATATCGGCTGTATCTATCGAAGCTTTTTCCAGGTTAACCAACGTAAAATATTCAGCAAATACATTACCGGGCCGGTAAAGGGCGCTATCAAGGCGGGTTTGTGAATCCATTTGCCGTGGACATGAACTGTTCAGCGCTTCTATAGATTGTTTTAAAGCATCACCCGAATTACTATTTGTACTTTCCAACCTCTCAGAAGGGTCAGTATTGGAAATTAAAGTACCCCTGGCAAATACACTAAATTGGAGCCATGTAACTATGGCAAGGGCAAATATTGCTGCTATCACCGCCTGAATTAGCCCGCTTTTATTCATCCTTATTGAGGCATATATTTGCTGTAATCATCATCGGTCTTCTTTTTTTCTACCACGGGTAATTGTTCTTTGTAGGCAAAACCTGCATCGTTAAATGCAGCAATCCGTTTGGTAGTATTCGGATGGGAGGCAAACTTCTCTGCAAACCAGGTGATAAACCCATCTTCCGTTTGAATTTGATCAAGATATGCCTGCACATTTATTTTCCTGAAGAGCCCCTTCCCTCCTGCCAGTAATAACATACCGGCATGTGAGCCTTCCGGGCACAAAGCATTACCTATACTATCGCAGGTATATTCACAGGCCCTGGAGTATGCAGCGCCTAAAAATGGTACCAGCGATGCAGGCAGGAGCCATAGTCTTTTAATGATATGTTTTCTTTTAATATGCCCCATTTCATGGCCTATGATAAACTCCACTACTTTCATATTCTGCTCGTAAGCAGCAGCAAGTACATCGGAATAAACTACCACGTAATTAGTCCCGAAAAAACGGGTTGCATAAGCATT
>DATHNK010000059.1:0-3078 GCA_035486075.1 Bacteroidia bacterium | reverse complement strand
AAATAAAATTAGGGATAAATCACTTGCAGGGCATCATTTTGCCAGATGAGTTGGGAGGAGCAGGAGTTGCTGTAGAACTTTTACATTCATTCAAATGAGAGAGATACAAATAAAAAAGTCCCGCCTTTCGGCAGGACTCTTTTTAATGCGTTCAGACAGATTATTTCTTGTCTGTAGCAGGAGCAGCAGCTTTCTTGTCCATCTTCTTGTCAGATTTCTTGGTAGCTTTAGCAGGAGCAGCTTTCTTGTCCATCTTGGTTGTGGTTGTAGTTGTTTTTGTGGTAGATGTTTTAGAAGCATCTTGAGCAAAAGTAACTGTTCCAAAAGCGAACAGAAGAGCAGCAGCGATTGATAACTTTTTCATTTTTAAATGATTTTTGTTGGTTAATAATGGGTCGCAAAAGTATTAAATATTTTATTTATACAATAGTTTTCAGGTACTTTTTTTCCGGATTGCTTATAATATGCATGTTTTCAATAAGTTGCACGGGTCAAAACGGGTCAAATTTCTTTACTCCCTCCCCCAATGTAAACAATAGCCGCCTGATCCCTCTTGTTGCGGGTGAGGGTATATTATATACAGGTTCCATGGTATGGCTGGATGTTTTATGGTATAAGAATTATCCTCAGTCCTCTTTTCATTTTTTTGATGATAATAAAGAATGGAAACAAATGGATAAATTCGGGCATTGCCTCACCGCATATACTATTAGCCGGCTTGCCGCCGCGCTTTACCAGTGGAGTGGTGTGAAACAACTCCCGGCATCGGTGTATGGCACAACCCTGGGTATGGCTTTCCAAACTAATATTGAGGTGTTTGACGGATTCTCATCCGAATGGGGTTTTTCGTATGGCGATATGATTGCCAATACTACCGGAGCCAGTATCTTCCTGTCTCAAGAAACCGGTTGGGGCGATCAGCGCATTGGGCTTAAAATATCATTTCACCCTACTGAATATAGCCAATATCATAGGGCGGAGTTGGGTGATAATTTCCTGGAGCAAACTATAAAAGATTATAACGGGCAGACCTATTGGGTTTCGATAGCCATTGCTTCTTTTTTGCCTAAAGGCAACAAAATACCCGGTTGGGCCTGTCTCGATTTCGGGTATGGCGCCGAAGGAATGGTGAGCGCGGTTACAAACCCGCCGGTGTATAATACAAATGGCGATGAGCTTTCTTTCGACCGGTACCGGAAGTATTTTGTTTCATTGGATATTAATTTAACCAAGATACCTACAAGATCAGCTCCACTTAGAGCAGCTTTTGGGGCGGTGTCTTTCATAAAAATTCCTTTTCCTGCCCTCGAATTCAGCCGGAAAAAATTCCATTTTCATATTTTGTATTTTTGATGAGCTAACACTTACTTTCTCCATTACGGAAGGAACTGCCCAACTATTTTTGATTCTTCTGTTGGGGAAAACCACTTCACCTCCTTATCTTTTTTAAACCAGGTGAGTTGCCTTTTGGCATAGTGCCAGGTATTGGTTTTTATGTTTGTAACGGTGGTATCCCAATCCGTTTTTCCATCTATAAAATCGAACAATTCAGAATATCCAACAGTTTTTAGTGCATTTAAATTACGATATCGATACAGTAGTTTACATTCTTCCAGCCAACCCATAGCAAGCATCTCATCTGTTCGCAGGTCTATTCGTTTTCGTAAAAGTTCCTTATCAATATTCAGCCCGATTTTAATTATACTGAAGTATCTTTTTGCCGGATTCCGCTTTCTGAAATCAGAATAGGGTTTTTCTGTTAATGCAATCACTTCCAACGCCCTTATTAATCTTCGTGGATTATGTTTATCCACTGTTTCAAAATAAACCGGATCTTTTTCTTTTAGTTCTTTTTGAAGCGGTTCCAATCCTTTTTCGTTAAAGAGGTTTTCATAGTGCGCTCTTATTTCTTTATCTCCGGAAGGTAATGTATCCAACCCTTCACACACGGCCTTTACAAATAAACCGGAGCCACCTGTTAGTAATACTTTATCATGTTTTTTAAATAGATCATCCAGGCATTTCAGGGCATCCTTTTCATAATCGCCCACCGAATAATCATCTTGTATGGAGAGTGAATTAATAAAATGATGCTTTACTTTTTGAAGTTCTTCGGTAGTTGGTTTAGCAGTTCCAATTTCCATTTCCCGGTAAAACTGCCTCGAATCCGCCGAAACAATTTCCGTGCGCAACTTCTCTGCCAGCTTTATAGAAAGAGCTGTTTTCCCCACTGCAGTAGGTCCTACAATTATTATGAGTATTTTTTTGTTCAAGCAGATTCCGGTTAAACCAAACGTAGTTTTGGGATTCCAAAGATAGGGAATCAGTTACGTTACTCCGAAGCCGTATTTTCTTTATATTTGAGTATTATAATTATCTATTAACCATGAGAAAACAAATCGCCTTTTTATTCTGCACTTTTAGTTTTTCATTTTACACTTTCATACATGCTCAAAATATTACTACAGTTGTAGGAAATGTGGTTTCGGGTGGAATTTCAGGTGGCGGGTATAGTGGCGACGGGGGTCCCGCTACGGCTGCTGAATTATCCGCTCCCTATGGCGTAGCCTTTGATGCTGCCGGTAATATGTATATAGCGGATGATGTTAATAATGTGATCCGTGAAGTGGATCAATCTACGGGGAATATCAGCACAGTGGTTGGAAATACGATTTCGGGTGGGGCTGCGGGCGGCGGTTACAGCGGCGATGGCGGTCCGGCTACCGCTGCGGAAATACATGGGCCCGCATGTGTTGTTTTTGATGCCTCCGGCAATATGATAATTGCAGATGCCGATAACCATGTTGTTCGTAAAGTTGACCACTCCACTGGTATAATTACTACCATTGCGGGGAATCATACAAATGGATATAATGGCAATGGCGGTGCGGCTACGGCAGCAGAATTGAGCTATCCAACGGGAATTGCTTTCGACGCCGGAGGCAATTTGTATATTGCCGAACATGGCAACAATGTGATTCGGGAAGTTGATAATAGCAATGGCATTATCAGCACATTTGCGGGAAATCATATCAGTGGTTATTATGGTGATGGAGGCCCCGCAACGGCCGCGGAACT
>DATHNK010000058.1:0-5213 GCA_035486075.1 Bacteroidia bacterium | reverse complement strand
TTTAAATTGTAACGCGCAGCCCGCAAGCGGAATGAACCAGATGCGTGCTACAGAAATATTGAAAACACTATCGTTGGTTACATAGCCGTTGGCTGTAGAATTGATATATTCAAAACGGAAGCCGGGTGTAACGGAAAGCCTTCCTATATGGAATGTATTTTCAATAAAGGGTGCCACGTTTCCGGTAGTAAAGAACAGGGAATTTTGATAAGTGCCTCCATATAAATTCAGGTCGAAATCTGTTCCGGTTGAACCCGGCCCACCTTCCTGGCGGGTCATGTTGCCTTGAAAATAACGCACTCCTGTTGCCAGGGTGGAACGAACCCTTCCAACATGCCATTGGGTGCTGAACCGGAATTCATTGGTAATACTCAAAAATCCCTCATGTTCCACTTCGCGCGGAGAGTAGGAATTATTAAAAATGGAATCGGGAAGTTGTATTCCGCCATCCTCATTTCTCCAGACAAGGTTACGCGCACTACTGTTCAATACCGACTGTTCGGTAAGCAGGGTATTATCAGATATTTTATAACTCAAGGTAAACGTAAGCAGGTTCCAGGGGCTTTCCAGCCAGTTACGTGCGCGGAATGACTGGTCGGGGTTGGCATCAAATTCGGCATCATCCAATCCGCCTGCCATGTGTATGCGGTTTCTCAGCAAAGTATATTCAAGGCTCAGTTTCAATTTTTCGGTTGCATCATACTCTACTTTGGCATAGCCCGTAACCTGCGACACATCTGAATTGGGCCTCCATCCCTGTGTAGCTTTATACTGTATAAAAGAATAGTAGTGCCATTTTTTATAGGAGCCTCCACCTGATAAAACGGTACTTGCAAAATCATAACTGGCTCCGGTTACTTCCACACCAAATTCCCAGGGTTTATCTAACGGGCCATCTTTAATTACATAATTTATAACACCTCCAAATTGTGGCCCAAACTGAAGCGACGACTCTCCGTTGATAAGCTCAATACGGCTAACAGCAATAAGCGGTGGCAGATAATATGATTCAGGATAGCCATACACATCGCCTGAAAGATTATACCCGTTCTGACGGGTTTGAATTTCTATGGATTGGGTAGGTATCAGCCCGCGGAAAGCGATTCCGTTAGATGGAAAGCCTCCGCCTTCGGTTTCAGAATAATTGGAACCCGGCAACCGGCCCAATGTTTCACGCGGATTATCCTGGGCCTTGTTGGCATCCACACTGTCGAGCACCAAAATTTCCGTTTTCATTCCCGAATAAATAACACCGTTATATTCTTCCGGCATATGCCCCATTCCCTGGGCGCTTATAAGCGGACGAACCACATCTACTTTTTTTAACTGGGTGATGGTTTGCAATAAATTAAAATTCAGTTCTGTTGTTTGCTTATCACTTATGGCAGTTTTTTCTTCCATGGAATTGAACCCGACTATTTCCACCAGCACAGAGTAACTGCCTGCCGGAACATCCTTGATCTTATAGTTTCCTTTGCTATCGGTTGTCGCTACCAATTTGGTATTCTCCACCTGCACAATAGCGGCATCTACCGGTGCGCCTGCGCTGTCGGTTATTTTCCCTTTCAGCGTTCCTGTTTGAGCGAAAGCTGTTCCGTTCAATACACACAGTAAAATTGGAATTAAGAATCTTTTTATCATATCAGTTTTTGGTTTTAAATATTCAATGCACAAAAGTATGCGTGTTTCAAACAACAGCGATACTTAAAAAATGGTATTTGTCTACTCTAAAAGAGGTATGTTAAGAAAGATCAATAATAATACGGTACTATCGCCTGGGCCCCGCCTCCATTGTTAAACCAGCTTATATAAAATCCGTAAGGCGTGCCACTGGTAATGACATTGCCTTGCTGATCAACTCCATAAGTACATAATATAGGTTCTTCAATATTTTGAATATCCTTAACACCGCTAAGGGGATTATATGATAATGTGTAATCGGATATATTTTGCACCACGGTTGTGTTTATGCTGGTGTAATAGGTATTTCCAAAACGGTCGGTACCCCAGCCCGAAATATTTTTAAAACTGCTGATCACCGTATCGCCGCTGGTTGACGCATACCGGGTGGCCGCAGGCTGGGTAAACAACCGCACCTGATTTACATTGAGCGGATAATACGTAATAGTGGCTAAGTTATCATTGAATGTATAATTAAGCGAACCCCGTATAACCGCTGTAAGCGAATCGGTGGAGGAAATATTCTGAAAGTATCCGCCTTTCAGATTGGTGAGTTTGGCTGTTCCGTTGAGCCGGACAGAAATATTATTTTCATTTAAAAACTGAATTTCATAGCCGGGGCTGTTCACGCACCCGAGTGTCATGCTGGCAGTAGTTCCGGGTGTTCCCCAGGGTACAACCTTTCCACTTACCATATTCTCATGAATGGAATCGGACCCTGTTCGCGACTTGGTTCCATCAGCTTCTTTACCGGAATAATAAATTGTAATGACACCAATATTAAGCTGGGAAGTATCAATAGACGCACCGGGTATGCTTATTTTAGGATTGCAGATAACGGCTATGGCCTCATCGGCAGCCTGGTCGAATTCATTATTCAGTGTCAGCTCGTCCGAAGCAATAGTAGTTTGCGAGGTAGTGTTTGTTGTTGTTTCTACTTTAGTAGTGTCTTCCTTTGCACAACCGGCCAGAACAACTATGAATGATGAACTATAAGCCAGGTACGTTAATTGCTTGTAAAGACTTTTATGCTTCATAGTTACTTTATTGCACCACTACTTTCTCCGTTCCGAAAACCGCAGTATCATTAAAAAGCTTAATAAAATAGATTCCTTTGGGCTGGGAACTAAGGTCAATTTCGTAGTCACCCTGTCCGCCAGCAGGCGGATCCAGGGTCCCAAAATTGACTTTTTCACCCAAAACATTATAAACTTCTATTGTTTGCGATCCGCCAGCCGTCCGATGACTGAGCGTAATCGTAAATTTTCCTTTATTCGGATTAGGATAAATGGTGAATCCTGCATTATCCGCTCTCAGTTTATTAATTCCTGCTCCTTTTCCGGTATCGCTTTTTGCCGTGTCGCCGCAGGGGTTAATGGTAATAGTATATTGCCGCTCGTTGGTAAGCGGAGGTGAACCATTGTCGGTAGCCGTAATAGTTATTATGTGTACACCGGTATCTGCAAGTGCCGCTATCAGGTGGACCGTAATGCTATCAATGGAATATTGGCTGGTAGTATCCGTAGTAAGTCCGGACAAGGGCGGCGATGCCGATACAGTAAGTGTTGCTCTTTGTCTTTTTTCAGAACACAGGAATAAAGAGGAAAACGACAGGGTATCGAGTGCGCATACCGTAAATTTATGGCATGAATCGGGGTTCATTATTATAGGAGGAAGGTTATCACCGGTTACGCAAGTATTAAAAATAAACGACCTGTCATCGATCCAGTACAGATCGCTGTTGGAGTCATAGGGCCCGTAATAGTAATACCCATGATACCTGAACATTCCGAATTGAGCGTAATGAATACCATCGCCTTTGTTCACGCCTACATCTGCCGGAACACCGCCAAATCCGCCCGAGCCTCCGGAGGAATCGGCCGATTGCCACTTCATAAGCCAATAGCAAAAAGAAACATTATCGCCGGGAGGCAAAATAGAATCGGAACCATTGGTAATAACCACCTGGAAATTATCGTATAGATCGCAGTCGAAACTTTGGTAGCCCACCGTGTTCCATTGCACAATAAGGTGGGTAGGGCTCATCTTGTAATACACTTCGCCGGGGGTAAGGCTGTCGTACACACTGGCCCATAGCGGAGCCAGCATCATCGTGTCGACACCTGCCGGAAATCCCTTGCTTGAAAAATTGTAAACCGGATGCCCGAAGGACAGTGTCCCTTTGTTATTTATATAAACAGTATCGTAGTTTTTACCATAAAAACAAAAGCTGAATGGAAGGGGTATAGGCTGGCTGGAACATTCGCCGCATTGATACAGGGGCGGTGTTCCCGGGTTGGGGCCTACCGTTAATGGGACTATAGTGTAAGTACTGTCGACATTAACATAGCAGGTACAGGTTTGCGAAAAGGCATTCACCCAAACCGACATTACGCCAAGCAAACAAAGTAAACGAAGTTTCATGGGTATGAATTATTCTACAGCTATTGCATTTATCTCGGCAAAGATAGAAAAAACGGGCATTAAAAAACCTGATACTTTGCAGGAGTTTTATTTTAAACTATCCAACTATTTTTTGCCAGTCGGGCTCCGACTTTTGTTTTACACCATTTTACACTTTTACGGGTTTTAAAGGAGGTGTAAAACAAACAGCGTATATTACACATAATCAATGCGTTGTATGTAGATTGGTTTTACACCCCTAGTACGCAGTGTAAAATAAAACACGCATTTACTTGAATACCATTTGTTTGCAGGCATTTTACACACGGCAGAGGTGTAAAACATAATGCATTTGAAAATCAACCACTTGTATTTTTTAGGCTTTACAGGGTGTAAAATGGCCGGAGCCCGGCTGGCAATTAGTTAGAGCCATGTCAATGAGGAACTCAATAACCCCTGTTTTACCTTTGCGGTATGACATAGTGGGATCCCTTTTTAAATCTGTAACCCCCTCACTATTTTCTGCCGCATGCTCAAACTCTCGCAAGTACGCGAGTCTTTTTTAACACTACCAATACTTAAAGGTATACTTCACCTCACTTTTTATTTCACCAGTTGGTTTATTTTTAATTATCTCATTAGAAAGTATCTTTCCATCAAGATAATGGGTTTCACCTATTTCATCGTTCACTTTAACATTTGTTTCACTTCCGTACATCCATTCATTATACAGTTGAAGATTAAATGAGCAATAATCTCTTTCAAATTGATCTTGAAACCAAATGTTTATTGTTGGATTTCCTATTTCCGATGTTTGTTGAAAAAAATCTATTCTTTCACCTTTATTTAATTTTATCTTAGTATATGAATACCAATTATTGTCATTTTCAAGAATATTTGTTCTCTCATATGAATTACTGTCGCAAAACACATCTTCTTTTAGAAAAATATTATTAAAATACATTTTCCGCAGAACTAGTCTATTATCATCATCATATAGATTAAAATAACCGATTTGATAAATAGTCTTTCCTTCATTGTATGCGACAATTTTATTAACAATCCCATTTGTATCATATGTGAATTTAACTATCACTTCATTTTGAGGTTGAAACGTTGAAATACTGACT
>DATHNK010000057.1:0-3987 GCA_035486075.1 Bacteroidia bacterium | reverse complement strand
TCAAAATTAATGTAGAATATCAGAATCAAATGGCATCTTATAATAAAGTGTCCTCTAGATTTACTCCGGAGGAGCAACAGAGTACACTGAAACAGATTAATGCCAGGCGTGATGATGAATTAAAAAATGTTTTAACTATAGCTCAAACGGAATTGTTCAAAAAGATGCATCCGGATAAATAATTGGAAAATGATTTTGTAAATCCCTGCCTGGTTTATCTTGGCAGGGATTTTTTATGCAGTAATTTTATTCAACTCTTCCGAATAGCCTTCCCAAACTTTAAATTTTTCTTCCAATTTCGTTTTTAAGGTTTGGTATTCTGCAAGTACCTTTGAAGAATCTTTATTGGTTTCGTAAAAATCGGGCTGGTTAATTACTTTCTCTGCCTCGCTTATTTTTTTCTCCAGTTCAGCAATTTCGTCTTCCGTCTTCAATATCTTATTTTCCAGTTGTTTTACTTTTTTTGCTTCTTCATTCAGGTTATTCTGGCCTTTGGCCACCGCTTTCTCAACTTTCTTCTCCTCAATAAAAATCCTGGTTTCATTAAGCCTTTCCAACTTGCGCTTGCGCATAAATTCATTTATGTCGCAGAGGTGCTCTTTCACATGCCCGTCGCGGAATTCATAAAGTTTATGCACTAATCCTTCTAAAAAATCACGATCGTGAGAAACAATAATAAGTGTGCCTTCATAATTGAGCAAAGCTCTTTTCAAAATATCTTTCGAGCGGATGTCCAGGTGGTTAGTAGGTTCGTCAAGCATCAGCACATTATAGGGTTGAAGCAGTAGTTTGCAAAGCGCTAACCGTCCACGTTCTCCTCCACTCAATACTTTTACTTTTTTATCTACATCTTCCCCGCTGAAGAGAAAGGCGCCGAGCAGGTTACGTACACGGGCTCGTATTTCCCCAACGGCAAGTTCATCGATGGTATCAAATACTGTCTTATTGGAATCAAGTTTCTCGGCCTGATCCTGTTCAAAATATCCCATCAAAACATTATGGCCCAGCTTTACAACTCCTTCTGCTTCTGTCTGCCCGGAGATCATTTTCATCATAGTGGTCTTGCCTTCGCCGTTCCTGCCGACAAATGCTATACGTTCGCCTTTTTCTATAATAAAATTAGCTCCCGAAAAAATTCGTTTGGGTCCGTATGCTTTCCCTGCATTTTCAACAGTCAGGGCTATCTTTCCACTGTGCGCAGGCGGAGGGAAACGGAAATGAATAGATGCTGAATCATCATCATCCACCTCTATAATATCCATTTTATCCAATTGCTTTATCAGCGATTGCGCAAAGGCTGCTTTACTTGCTTTGGCCCTGTATTTATCAATAAGTACCTGTGTTTTGGCAATTACCTTTTGCTGATTCTTAGCTGCCGATTCCTGTTGTTCCCTTCTTTCTTTTCGAAGGGTGAGGTAATGGCTGTAATTGGTTTTGTAATCGTATATCTTATGATTGGAGATCTCAATGGTACGGGTGGTGACATTATCTAAAAACTTTTTGTCGTGCGAGATAAGTACGAGCGCACCCGGAAAGGTTTCCATAAATTCCTCCAGCCATTGCATGGATTCAATATCCAAGTGGTTGGTAGGTTCATCGAGCAACAATACATCCGGTTTTTGAAGCAAGAGCTTAACCAACTCAATGCGCATCCTCCATCCACCGCTAAGTTCCGATGTAGGGCGGTTAAATTCGCTGCGGTCAAATCCAAGCCCTTTTAATTTCTTTTCTATTTCTTCATCCCTGTTGCCGGAACCTAAAATATCCAGGCGATGGGTTATATCGGTTACTTCGGTAATTAAATTAGAATAGGAATCTGTTTCATAATCAGTACGTGTTTCAAGCTGATGATTCACCTCTACAAGTCGGGCTTCCAGTTGTTGCATTTCAATAAAGGCAGTTGCGGCTTCTTCAAATACGGTTTTACCATGCTGGTGAACCATATCCTGTGGGAGGTATGCAATTTTAAGCCCGTTAGGTTTTCCGATAGTGCCTGTAGTAGGGCTTTGAAGCCCCGACAAGAGTTTGAGCATGGTACTTTTCCCAGACCCGTTTTTACCTGCGAGACCTATCCGGTCATTACCATTCACCAGAAAGCTCACATTCTCAAAGAGGGCAAAGCCTCCAAAGCTGACGCTTATGTTATTTACCGATATCATTTTTCCAAAAAGATTGCAAAAGTAGTCTAAAAAACGAAAAGGTTGCCCTGTGTTTCCACAAGGCAACCTTAAAAGGCTATTAAAAGCGCCTGAAATTACTTGGTTACTTTCTTGGTAACTCCTTTCTTAACAGGAGTTTTTTTCACCGAAGCAGGTTTAGCCGCTGGCTTAGCTGTCGGTTTTGTGGCTGGCTTAACAGTGGTTGTAGCTGATGGCTTAGCTGCTGGTTTAGCTGTTTGCTTAGCAACTGGAGCTTTAGCATCTTGTTTCATATGCTTTGCAACAGGAGCTGCGAAAGAAAGACCTCCGAAAAGGACTACACCGGCGAGAATTGCACTTAACTTTTTCATGACTATTTTGGTTTTTATTATTGGTTAGAAACTGAGAACAAAATTATACTGTTAGAATGAAGACTGCATGAAGGTTGCGAACTTGTGTTGTTAACGGATGTTAATAATATTAAAATGAAAAGCTAACTGTATGGATAAAGCAAAAAGGTTGCCCGACGTACCCGTCCGGCAACCTTTATAGGTAAGGAAACAGAGAAATTACTTAGCTGCTTTCTTGGTAGCACCTGCTTTCTTAACAGGAGTTTTCTTTACAGTACCTGGCTTGGCAGCTGGTTTTGAAGCTGGCTTGGCAGCAGGTTTAACAGCCGGTTTGGTGGCTGGCTTGGCAGCGGGTTTTGCATTTTGTTTTGCAACCGGAGCTTTAGCATCTTGTTTCATATGCTTAACAACTGGAGCTGCGAAAGAAAGACCTCCGAAAAGGACTACACCGGCGAGAATTGCACTTAACTTTTTCATGACTATTTTGTTTTTTATTATTGGTTAGAAACTGAAAGCAAAATTACAGTGGTAGAGTGAAGAATATATGAAGGAGGGAGGTTGGGAGTGTTAACGGATGTTAATGTTGTTAAAATGAAAAATAAGATAACATCCATAAAGTAAAAAAAGGCTGCCCGACGTACCCGTCCGGCAACCTTTTCAAGGTTTAAAAGGGAGGAATTACTTAGCTGCTTTTTCTTTCTTTGCAACTTTCTTTTCTTTGGTTGCAACCTTCTTTTCCTTAACGGCAGTTTTCTTTTCTTTAGCTGCAACTTTCTTTTCAGTTTTAGCTTTGTTGTCTTGTTTTACAATTGGGCGGGCGAAAGAAATGCCTCCGAAGAGAACTACACCTGCGAGGATCAAACTTAACTTTTTCATGACGGTTTTTTGTTTTAATTATTATTGTTGAGAAACTGAAAGCAAAACTACAGCGGCAGAATGAAGGACGTGTGAAGGTGGATACAATCAGTATGTTAAGGGAAGTTAAAATTTAATACCCATATATTCTGAATAGATTCTATTTTTGCACACTAAATAATAAAGAATACAATACATTTAAATATAATATCATGAAAAAAGGACCCATATCAACATTCATTGACAAGAACTATTTGCACTTCAATTCTGCCACACTGGTAGATGCATCCAATGCCTATATAAAGCATATGGATAAAAAAGGCAAGATGATGATTACCCTTGCAGGAGCTATGAGTACTGCGGAGTTGGGTATTTCACTCGCTGAAATGATCCGTAAGGATAAAGTTTCCATTATATCTTGCACGGGTGCAAATCTTGAGGAAGATATTATGAACCTTGTGGCGCATACCCACTATAAAAGGGTTCCGAATTATAGGCAGTTATCTCCGGCAGAAGAATGGGATTTGCTGGAGCATGGTTTTAACCGGGTAACAGATACCTGCATACCGGAAGAAGAAGCTTTCCGCCGCATACAATCGCATATTCATAAACTCTGGAAGAAGGCTCAAACAAGTGGCAAGCGT
>DATHNK010000056.1:0-2718 GCA_035486075.1 Bacteroidia bacterium | reverse complement strand
TATTAAGAAAAATAATGCAATAAATTCCTGAAAAATGCGATTCAAACTATTCATAGTATTATGGCTGTGCTTGATTTTTTCAGGAATAACGACCTATGCGCAATTGGACACTCTCACCTATTCCTTGGAAGGGAATACATTGCAACCAAACTTAAAATTTCCGCAGTCCAATTCATCCCCATTCAAACAGTATTTCAATTACCGGGGTATAAAAATTTCGAAATATTATGAAATGCTTGATTCGCTTGCTATAGATTCAAAGCATAGGGTACTCATACTTTCAACCATTGTACAGCAGGGAGACTATAGTTCATCTATTCCTATTTCAGAAGGCAAACGGTTATTGGTTATTTTAAGGAATACGGGTGGTAAATGGACAATTGATTATGTGAATGAAAATGTTATTCTGAATACCGATTATTCCCAGTCGGAGCCTTACCAGGGCATTAAACGCGACAGTGCAGGATTCTCATTGAAATATTTTATAGGTAGCGTTAACAAATGTACTTTTATTTTTCATTTTAAACTAGAAGATGATAATTTTTATTTAAACAAGTATTTAACGGATTGCTATAAGATAGATCTGTCATCCGACAAGAAAAAAGAACATTCCTATAAAGATAAAATAGAAGGAAGAAACCTTCAGAATATAAGGATTGAAGGGTATTTGCAGGTGTTGTAGAAGGGAGGAATGGGTAATTTTAGATGAAATAAATGAATAAGATATTTAAAGGATTTTTTTTGTTTTCCATTATCTTTTTTATAGTGGTGCCATTACTTTCCTTTTCCGGAATATTAGCCTTTGGTTATGGATTGGGTGATATTACCTACGAAATTCCAATAATTATTGGGGCGACAGCATTGATAGCGATATTTATTATCTTCAGGAACATTGACTTTGATAAGCAGATTGTCGCAGCGATTATCGGGATATTTATTTTGTCTTTTTTTATTATCATCACAATAAGACTATTCACATTTGGGAGAGGACCAGAATTTAAATGGGATGGGCACATTTTTCTTGCATCAACAAAACATGATCGGGTAAAGCAAGAGTTTGATTCAGAAATGAAAATGTTGAATGATTCAATCAATAAAAATCCGAACAACTATAGTGCTTATTTTGAGAAAGGCTTTCAGCTTAGGGCTCAAGGTAAGTTTAACGAATCTATAAATGAATATAAGAATGCTTTAAAAATCAATCCTAATTTCTTTGATGCAAATTTTCAATGTGCATGGAGTTATGAATCTCTAAAGGATACAATTAATGCTATTTTCTATTTTGAAAAAGCTTTAACTATAGATACCGGTAATAAGTACGTAAAGGAATACTTGGGAAATCTAAAACGACAGAATGGAAATTTACACAATTAACCGCTAATTGCATTTTCCAGCAATCTTTTCATTCTACACATCACCAGCAATTGTGTAAATAAAACAAGCTTAAAATCAATCCAACACGTATATTATCTGCAAGTCGTAGCACCCTTTTATGGTAAAATGTTCTAATTTTATAACAATGTATCTAGAAGCCCCTACAATATTGCCTTCCGCCGCTTTCATTTATTATATTTATAATTTAATACCATAATTATAGTTATATTATTTGCCAAAAACCATTAATTCGGCCCCACTAATTAATGGTTTTCGGCCTTTTTCCACTTTTCAACTCTGCTATTCCAATTTATCAAATTCTACAGAAAAAATAATTGCCGGTCGGGCGGTTGACTTTTACACCCATTTTACACTATGTAAAATGGGTTAACGGTAACTTGCTAATATTCATATATATTGTATTTTACACACCCAAAATCACCTTTTTTTATAAATGATTGAAATTCAAATAAATATGAAATTTTATTTTATATAATTTTTTCCAATAAATTGAAAACCAACATAATGTATTTAAAAAACCCTGAAAGTGTAAAAAGGTGTAAAATAAAAATATCCTGACCACTGCATTATGGGTAAAATTAAGTCGGAAACCGATTGGTAATAAATACTCCAGGAGTATAAAATAACCCGGGTTATTTTTATCACTAAGTCCAATCCATAAAAAATCTTACTTTCGCCCACTCAAAGAAAGCCTATGTACGATTATTTTCAGGGAAAGATAGTGGAAAAGAATCCGGCTTATGTGGTGCTCGATTGTCATGGTATTGGATATCTGTTGAATATCTCTATCAACACATTCGATAAAATCCCGGTGTCAGGTGATTGTAAGCTATTTGCCCACCAGGCTATCCGGGAAGATGCGCATGTACTATATGGTTTTGCCGAACCCGAAGAACGTGTAATGTTCCGCGATCTCATAAGTGTATCGGGAGTGGGAGCTGCTACTGCAAGGGTAATGTTATCGTCCATGTCGCCTAACGATATTCAGAACGCAATAGTAAATGGTGATGTTAGCAGGCTAAAGGCTATCAAAGGAATAGGAGAAAAAACGGCCCAGCGTATCATTGTTGACTTGAAAGGGAAGGTAGGCAAAGAAAATTTCGGCTCAGTACCTATAATTGGAGGGGGGCACAATAATTTAAGAAGCGAGGCGTTAAATGCACTTGAAACACTTGGATTTGTCAGAAATGCAGCAGAAAAAGCCGTCGATAAAATCATACGCGAAGAGGGAAATTCCATCTCTTTGGAAGAATTGGTTAAAAGAGTATTGAAAAACTTTTAATTTCGTCCCCTCGAATTTAACTATTACTAACCATTAAACCC
>DATHNK010000055.1:0-3758 GCA_035486075.1 Bacteroidia bacterium | reverse complement strand
TAATAGTTTTTCCTGTTACATCCATCACATCAATATTCAGAATTTCACTTGTTGGCCTATCATAACTAAGAGTGAACAGGCCTGATGATGGATTTGGATATACTGCAACATTATTAATGTTATGAATTACAGATGTGCCATTAACAAGGGTATCTGAAAGCACAAAGTGATATATACTTAAAGTTGGAATTGTATATGCGAAATGATTACCGGAAATAACCATGCTGCCGACATAATGAATTAGTGTATCAGTTTTGGTAAGGGCGTATATGCTTGCTTTATTAAACGTAGTATTTGCCGTGATATTAAAATTAGCGACCAGTGTTGAATCGTAATTTTTATTCATAGCAATAATATTCATGACCGTAGTATCATTGCTTTGTATGGCAGAATAGATGGAGGATGTTCTCCAGTTATTTGTATTGGCAAAAACATGTGAATCGCCAAATGTGCTGTTATGCCCGTCATAGTTCCTGAATATTTTGAATCCGGAACCCCAGTATTGATTTACCGGGCCCCAGACTGATGTCCAGTAAACTCCAAACCTGCCACATATTCCAAGCATATCCGCTAAAGCAATACCACCTGAAATATGGTTTTCCCCACCATAGCTATATTCTGTGAAAGCAATTTTAGTTCCGGGATCATAAAGATTAATGCCATGTTGCAAGGCAAGTATATACACCACCGGGCTATAAAATTGGCCTATCCAGCTATTTTCAACAAATGATGAATCCCACAAAGTGCGCGGAGCTTCCATGCGTGCTACAGCCACTCCAACATCATTATTGCCTCCGTCTACAATCTCCAGGTTGTTGCTGCTGTCCAGGCCTTGGGCTGAGGAATAATAATGCACATCATATACGTCCAGCAAACGATGTCCGATAGAATCGGAGGCATGTTTCATATAAGCCAGGTAGGCATAACCAAAATTACCATAAGAAGAATAGCTGCTATAATCGGTGGAATTCTGGAAAGAAAGGTAGGAAGCATACCCATAATCTACCGGCCCGAAAGCAAGTGAATTGGCATCCATTCTTTTAATAGTTGCAGATAATGAAATTGATTTGCTTATGGCTTCCGCTATGGTAGGTTGGGCAGGGTGCAATAAAGGCTGCGAGGTGTTCCAAATAGACCATTCATTGTCCATTTCATAATTTTTAATCCCGGTGTTAGCAGTTGAATTTCCAAATTGGGTTATCAGGTTATTCATGCATTCATCCACATAAACAAAACCATCTCCTGTATCGGGAGGGTATGTAAATGCCGATCCTTTTTTATTGACTACCTGTCTCCACCGTGGTGATGGGGGAGACGTGGTGACAACACCATTGCCATCGCGTGATACATAACTGCACATGGGAAGTGTGATAAGTGATGTACAGTTCATGCTGAGTGAAGTGTCGTGGAAAGCGGAAAGAACAATATTAGGAATGAGGTAATCGGCACCGGGTAAATTAATAGAATAAGGCATGTAATTATCATTATCGTTTATGTAATCGGCGCCTCCGTTAGAAAAATTATTTTCCCAGTTATAAGAAGTCATCCTGTTTCCACCTATTCGCCTGGCAGCGATATTTTCAGGCCGGTCAAAACTCTGCCCATTGGTGCCATAAATATAGGGGCTTATGAGTTGCCTTTCTTTGTTCGTGTTAATGGTGAATGTGGTGGTGAGCTGTGCACATAAACAAAGCGGAATCCCAAAGGCAGTGAGTAGAAGATAGATTTTTTTCATGGCAGTTTTATAAGTAAGATTATTCCTGATTACAAACCTAAGCTATTTTAATTTACTTTATGCAAGATCAAAATATTATTTCTTCAGCAAATCCCTGATTTCAGTTAGCAACACTTCTGTTGGAGGAGGTGGAGCGGCAACCGGCGGAGGAGTAGGTTCATTCTTCTTGGCCTTGTTGATCAGTTTTATTACAATAAATAAAGCGGAAGCAACAATAATAAATGATAATATATTGGAAATAAAGTTACCATATTTAATAGCCGTTCCCGGAATTACCAGTTGGCTTAGATCTGAAAGCTTGGCTGCCTTCAATGCCGGAGTTAAAACGGTAGGGGTAATAATATCATCAACCAGCGAGGTTACTATTTTACTGAAAGCAGCACCTATAACGATACCTACCGCTAGGTCCATCACATTGCCTTGCAAAGCAAACTTTTTAAATTCCTGTAAAGCTGACATGGGTTTTATTTTTTTAGGTTAATAAATGAAGGTGCTACAAAAATAAGAAAATCAAAATACTTATCGTTTTATGCGGAAAGATGTCCAATCTATTAAAAAATTGTTTTCTATGCATTCATCGCGGCTAACCCGTATCCGGATAAACTTTACTTTTCCGCCTTTAAGTCCTTTGGTAATATCAATTACCAGTGGGTTTATCCATAGGCCGGAAATTGCATTGCCCGGCACAAGGCGGTAAGATTTTATAGTGCCGTTTTCAAGCATATAATCAATAAAGTAGAGCTGGTCCTTATAAAATATTTTTCGCAGTGTTCCTTTTAATGTGTTTATAAAATGAATTTGTGCGCGTAATACTGTAGTGCTGTCATTCGGAATAACATCGAGCCATTTATTTACGTACCCGTTGGTTGTAATTATTTTACGTTCGTCGCCCAATAATGGTGTATCTGAACGCTTGAATATGGCCGTTTTTGTATTGTTTGTTATAAGCTTATAATGGTTGTAAAAGGAATAAATGGATCGTGGCTCTTCGTTAAGTAAATAGTGATCATCCACCGAATAATTATTTCCCGGGGGCTGCTCCAGTTCCCAAATATAAAAGCGGGGGGCATCGGCAGAATTGAAAAAAGAAGCGTTCCTGCCATCAAGCCAGGGAGTATAGTCTAATATCTGTAAGGTAGGCCGGGGGTTCCAATTAAGCGTATTGGCGGCAACATAATCCAGTTCCATCGGATAACAGTCAACAGTGTTGTTTTCGATAAGGGCTCGCTGTTCTCCATCTAAAATTTTACTTTGCAGTGTAAGAGAATCTAAAATTCTGGTGTTTTTGATAACTGTATTATAATCCAAAGCAAATGTTATAAAGTTGCCGATTCCGGTTATTCTTTTCCGGTCGTCAATATTATAAGCATTTGTTTTAACCATGTTTGCATACAGAAATGATATAGAGGCCAGGGGCAGCATTACTGCCAGTATTTTAATATTACTGTTAAGCATCAGGAAAATTGCACACAGCATTATCAGGTAAGTAAACAAAAAGAGCTGGTGCCAATTCTCTTCCCTTGCAAAGGAGTACTTGAATGCTGCAAAAATGGAGGCAATAGTAATGAGGTAAAATATCCTTGTTAATTTATTTTTTGTAAATAATAAAGGTAAAAAGAAAAATATTCCGGACAGGCAAACAAGCCCCCAGTGATTTGTAACTTCTTCCTGGTAGGCATTTGAGTTATCTTTACCAAACTCATACATGGCATGAAAATAAACTGATAACCCGGAAAGGTTGTGATATAAAAGGAACCATGTAAACAGGAAGAACAGAGAAGTGAATGCGAAAACATATAAAATGACTATGGGCCTCTTGTTAAAAATGGAAGTAAAAAAGGCATAAGACAAGAGAATGCTTAAACAAATCATTCCGTAGGAAGATTTTACCAGCAACCCCAGCGCTGCCATAAGGCACCCGATAACAAGCCAGGCAATTTCTTTGCGTTGGTGGTAAATGAGTATGGCAATTAAAGCAGTTCCTATAAGGGCCATGTCGAGGTACATCATATTGCATATCCCG
>DATHNK010000054.1:0-7378 GCA_035486075.1 Bacteroidia bacterium | reverse complement strand
AAGTAGAAGCATACCAGTTATCAATACCAGGCGTTACTTCTTCCGGCTTAATAATATAAGGAATAGTTTTTACTACCGGAGATTCGCAGGCGGCTAAAGAAGCAGCTGCAACGGTAAATCCAAGATACTTTAAAAAATCACGACGTGATGTGTTGGAAGTGGTAATGGCCTCTCTTCCTAAAAATTCTTCAATTGGCATTTCCTTGGCAAACTCTTTGTCTCTTGCCTTTATGAAAGCAGGACTTTCATTGAGTTCTTCAAGTCCTTTCCAATATTTTTTTTGATTCGCCATAATCGGGATATTATATTTTAAGCTTGACTTATATTATTAGTAATGACATTTTCCGCATTCCAGTCCGCCCATGTCGCCTTCTGTTACAGCGCGTGAAGTATCTTGTTTCATAAGGGCCTCATGCAATTTTGCATAATAACCATTGCCTTGCATTTGAACCGGAGTTGCACGGTGACAATCTATACACCACCCCATGGTGAGCGGAGCAAACTGCTGGTTGGTTGTGTATGTAGCACAATCACCATGACATTTCTGACATTCAATTTTACCAACCACCACGTGTTGTGAGTGATTAAAGTAGGCAAAATCAGGCAGAGAATGAACACGGTTCCATTGCACAGGATGTTGAGACTTGGTGTATGCAGCAGCCTGCGGATCCCAGCCTACGGCATAATATATTTTGGCAATTTCTTTCTTAAATTCGTCATTTGAACCCTGAATGCCTTTATGGCAGTTCATACATACATTTAATGTAGGGATACCGGCCACTTTTCCTTTTTCAGCGCCTGAGTGGCAATAGATACAGGCAATTCCATTTTGTCCGGCATGCACATCATGACGGAAGTTTATAGGTTGTGAAGGATGATAACCAGGTGTAACATCAATACCCCAGAGATATTCCCATCCATAAACGCAGAATACGGCAGTTAAGAAAATATTGATCACCGCAAATTGAACTTTGTGTGTCTTTATCCATTTAACTGTACCTTTCCAAAAGCCTAATTCCTCCGGTGCCGGAATACCCTTCTTTTCATTGGAAACAGCCAGAAGAGAACGACGAACTGTTCTTAAAACTGTTATAATAATGAGTAATACACCAATTACTAAAAGAAGCACCCATCCATAACTTTCCGTGTTTTCAGTTTTAGCAGCACCTGTTGTAGAGGAGCCTCCACCCGAAGTTTGTGCTACTTCCGCAGGTGGATTGGCAACATAGGCAATAATATTTTTAATCTGGTCATCCGTAAGGGCTCCATCAAAAACGGTCATCGCTACTCCGTTATTATCGGCATACACTTTATTGGCATAAGCATCTCCACTCTTTCTTAAAGCAGCATTATTTTTTATCCATTTGAACATCCAGTCTTGGTATGGAGAAGGAACCCTGCCAGTTACACCAGCTAAATCAGGCCCTGTGATCTTCCCTTTCCCTATACTATGACAGGTGGCACAATTCGCTTTGAAAAGCTTTTGACCTTCAACAGCATTTCCGGCTGAAGGAGCATCAGCTGCATAGGTTATTGTTGTAAATACCAGCGCAAAGACAAAGACGAGAAAAGCTGCCAACGACTTTTGGAGCTTTGTAATCAGCTTGTTCATGTTTAGGAGGTGTATATTTTTCTTTTAATCGCCGCCAAAAGTAAGAGAAAATTGAATCATCCAACAAAAAATTTGTCAGGTTTTTTATTTGAATTATTAACTGCCAAAATTTATTTGGAAATATTGTTTGTAACAGGTTGAATTTCATAGCCCTCTCGAATTAAAAAATCAAGGGCTCCCGGCAATAACTCTGTTAATTTATTTTTTGCTTTGAGGTTATCATGAAATACCAGTATGGAACCTTGCCTAGTTTTTTTCTTTATTATATCGAGGCATTGTTGAGCGGAAACATTCAAGTCATAGTCAGGCGTCAGTACATCCCAAAAAATGAGTTTGAATTTATTTTTCAGGGCATTATATTGCTGCACTGTCATTTTTCCGTATGGAGGCCGGAAAAGTCCCGATTCTATATATTTTGAACACTCTTGTACATTTTCCAAATAAGCGTTCAAAGATGTCTTCCATCCTTTTAGGTGATTAAACGTATGGTTGCCCACAAAATGTCCATCCTCTAAAATATGCGCATACAATTCAGGATGCTTTTTTACATTTTCTCCCACACAAAAGAAGGTGGCTTTGATCCCATATTTTTTTAGTGTCGTTAATACATAAGGTGTGGTTTCAGGAATCGGTCCGTCGTCGAAGGTGAGATAAACGATCTTTTTACCCCCGGTTTCCGGACGGCAAATTATTTGAGGAAGAAAAATTTTAGCAAAAGCTGGAATCCTGGACCTAAACATTTCGCGGCATAAATACTATTCGCAAACATACTTCAAATTTCGGAGGAGACATAAAAAAAGCACGGCATGCCGTGCTTTTTAAGTGTGTATTGAACGCTGTTAGTTATCTCTGTATGTACTTTCTTCCTGGAGGGTGTAGGCTATCTGGTGCAATTCATCTAATTTTTTATTGGGAAAAATATCCTGGAGTTGTTCCGCACTAACCATGGAAGGATTTTCAAAATGTCTTTTTACAATAACGTAGTATTTTTTCTGTGCAATTTTTTCTTTAACATAACCGATAGGAGAGGCAAGTAACAATATTGGCAGGGGCGCAATCATAACTGCAATGAACGTAAACTGCAGTATATTTTGAATGTTGAGAGTTATGTGCATAGTTGTTATTAGTTTGATGATGCAAAGGAATATTATGCGTGAAGAATTAAACATGATATGTAACAGTTATTTAATGATTTTTTGCATTTTTTCAGGTGATTTATATCAGGGTTACTTTTTAAGGAACTTGTGATTGTAAAAAAACCTATTAAGCGAATATTAGTTATCTATATTTTTAAAATATTTAAACCCCGAATACATAATTCAGACGACAGCAAACCTGCAAAGTTTAGCTTCATGTGAAATTTATTTTTATTGTATGATTTACTGGAATACCCTATCAATTATGAAGAAACGATGAAGAGAGTTTATCACCGTACTTCACAGGAACTTCATTTGGCAAGTGTAGTTTCGCCTTCAGTTTTTAACAATAAAAAACTCCAACTAAAATGAAAAAAATAAGTTTAATACTCCTGGGTGCAATTCTCTCCGGAGGATTCTCATTTGCTTCTCCTGTTGTAAAACAAGACAAGGCTCAAACCAAAACTGAAAAGAAAGTTGTAAAATCAACCGGGCAAGAAAAAAAGGCGGGCAAAATGGAAACAAAAACTACTAAAAAAGGAGTGAAAGCTGCCAGGTAATTTCATTTTTACCTCACGTAAATGTTGAACAACCTTTTTCAATCTGTGTCAGGCTGTTCACAAAACCTGTCACATATATGTTAAACTTTAATGGATACTTTTGCGTCTATCTAAATAAATGCCTCCCCCGATGAAGAAGTTAAGCGGCCTGATAATTTTTACAGTTCTATTTTTCTCCATAAAGAGTTTCGCAGGAAATCATTCCTCCTTTCCTGCAGGAAGTAGATCGTCTTCTGGTTCTATATTTGTTCCTAAAGACAGCATAAAAAAAGTTACTGATACAGTTTCATCCGACGATGACGACGATGATGGTACGGACACGCTAAGGTCCTATGCTATAGGTATAGAATATGGCAGTGACCAATCTTATCACGGAGTTCATTCTAATGTAAAGTTGCCCTATATTGAACCTAACTTTACTTATACATCTCTCAAAGGTTTTTATGCTGAAGCAAGTGTTCAGGATATCCTTATTAAGAAGGGGGGAGGGTTTGATGCACTTGATCTGAACCCGGGCTGGAATATTGATTTAGCGGATAATACTACTTTAAATTTTAATTATTCACATTATGTTTTCCGTTCGGGTACTCCAATAACCATTGAATCGGATTTAAGTAATGTTCTGGAAGGATATATTGACCAATCGATTGGTGAAACAGAAGGTAAATTTTCAATAGACTATGATTATTACAAAAGGACCTCCAAAGTACGTACACCCGGAGATATCGTAATGACTCCGGATATAGAACATACCTTCAAAATAAAATTGAGTAAAAAGTCTTCACTTTCATTAGTACCGGAAGGAAGTATGGATTTTGGAACCAGGAATGCCTATTCACATTACCAGGCAAATGCAGGTGACACAGTACAATATGTAACCAACCCGAAAACAGGAAAACAGGTTCGTGAAAGCCAAACTCCAAATAATTCTTCCTTCGGCACGCTGGATTATAGTCTGGTTTTTACAATCACTTATAAAATCGGGCATTTTGAAGTGGAGCCCGCAATTAACTATATAGCTCCCCTCTATATCCCATCGGGAGTTTCAAATAAACCCATAGGATATTTAACACTTGCTTTAACCTATACTATATACTAGATAGACTGGGCTTAGTATCTTTACACGCTAAAGCCCAGGATAAGTTGAATAAATTCCCATTAAATAAGCAGTTGCTTTATGCCACCGGCATGATGGGATGGTCTATAATGGTGAACCTGATTGGGGTTATGCTGGTATATTATTATCTTCCTCCGACCGGTTCGGGGTTACATGTATTAATTACGCAGCGCACTTTCCTGGGTATCTTTACCCTCATGGCCCTTATAACAGCTGGTGGCCGGCTTACAGATACCTTTTACGATCCTTTTATCGGGAAAATGAGCGACGGTTGTAAAAGTAAGCGCGGACGAAGAATTCCGTTTATGATATATAGTATAATCCCGGCTGTATTTTGTTGCATAATGGTATTCTACCCTCCTGTAAGTGGAGTGAGCAGATTGAATGCAGGCTGGCTGGCTTGTTTCCTTACTTTATTTTTCATGGCTGCAACCACGTATATTATTCCATATAACTCCCTGCTGCCGGAACTTGCCGCAACAGATAAGGATAAGATCAGGCTCTCTACATTTCAACAGGTAGGGTTTGTGCTTGGGGTAGTTATATCTTCCCTCACCAATAACATTGCCGATCTGTTTTCTTGGATGATGCATATATCCAATAGGGAAACTTGTGTGCAATATGCGGCAATTTCATTGGCAATAACCGGAGGAATTGCTTTGCTTATCCCCGTGCTGACCATTGATGAAAAAAAATACTGCCATTCAAAACCGTCATCTACCCCATTGATAAAAGCACTAAAACAAAGCCTTTCAGATAAGAATTTTGTATTCTTTATAGTAGCTGTTCTTTCCTATTCAATGGCTCTGAATATTATTACAAACGGGCTGCTCTATTTTTTAACTGTTCTTTGTCATATTGATGCTTCCCAAGGATCAAAATTTATGGGCTTTATGGTTTTACTTGCGTTGCTTTTCTTCCCGGTTGTAAATTTATTGGCAAGACGGTATGGAGAAAAGAAACTGTTAGTATTTTCATTCTTTACCTTAGGGATTGTTTTTGCCGGAATAGCGCTTGTAGGAAAACTACCCATACCCCCTGTTGTGCAGCTTTATATTTTTCTTGGAATTGCTGCTTTCCCGGTTGCTTCTCTGGGTATATTGCCAACTGCGCTGCTTGCCCGTATAGCCTCGGAAAATGCTATAGCCACCGGAGACAACAGAGAAGGCACATACTTTGCCGTTAACTATTTTTCGGTAAAAGTAGGACAAACTTTAGGCCTTGCCGTTTTTGCCATGCTTACTATTTATGGTAAGGACCCGGGACATGATTTCGGGCTAAGGTTAAGCGGAATGTTCGGTTGCGGATTATGTATAATGGCAGCCCTAATATTTACAGGGTTTAGAGACTCGAAAAGCAGGTAAAAAATCAGAATTGGCAGTTTTTCAACTGATTTTTAAATAATCAGGATACAATTCCCCGAATTGTAGTATCTTTGAGGTAATTTTAAATTAAAAAAACATGTTACTTTTTTTAGAAGCTATTAAACCGGGTGAGATTATATTGATACTCGCAGTTGTACTATTACTTTTCGGGGGAAAGAAAATACCTGAATTAATGAAGGGTTTAGGACAAGGAATAAAGGAATTTAAGGATGCCTCGAAAGGCGGAACTGATAAGGACAGTAGCACTAAAGAAGGCGACGAATCAAAGGGGCAGTTAAAATAACAATTTTGACTTTTAATTATTGCGTAATATTGTTTCAGAATAATATTACCTGATTTTTTTCGAAATAAATTTAACTTTTCCAGGTTTTAACAGTCTAAGGTGATAAACAATAATATAACCGGAAAAATTGTGAAAAAGGTACTCGGTATAATTGCCTTGCTTTTAATTTCCTGTTATTCCTATGCCACGCACGAAGTGGGAGGTTATATTTCTTTAAAATGCATGGGTGGATATACCTACCAGGCTACCATTACCACATATACTAATACTTACCTCACCACTGCCGACCGGGATACCATGCGTATATGGTGGGGTGATGGCCAGTATGATGTACTTACAAGGGTGAACGGACCCATTGATGCCAATGGATTTCCGGGCGGAGAACCTATTTGCAATTATGACTTTAGCCAAACACCGCCGCAAGTTTTAGAGGATGCCCGGAAGATAAATATTTATATAGGCACCCATACCTATACAGGACCTGCAAATTACAAGCTTTGGATGGATGACCCGGACAGAATGGCATATATTGACAACATCACCAATTCGGTTAATGTTGATTTTTATCTTCAAACAATACTCTGTATAAGTCCTTTTACGGGCTGTGTAAATACACCTTTAATTACCAATGAACCTGTATGCCAATATGGCTGCACCGGACAATGCTATACCTATAATCCGGGCGCTTATATTCCACAACCCCCTTCTGACGGAGATGACAGCATTGAATATGTTCTTGGAAATTCACTGGTTTTAGGCGATCAGGTGGCACCGGGTTATGTTATTCCTCCCGGTACTACACTGGACCCACATACGGGTACCCTTCAATGGTGTTCCACCCAACAGGGAAAATGGAATTTTGTAATATTAATGGTCACCTGGTGCCGGACATATATTGATGGGGCAAAACTAATTTTACCGGTAGATACGGAAGAACTCGAATTGGAAGTTATTATTAATACAGCATGTAATCCTCCAAAAGTTTCAAGTGTAGATACATGTGTGGTGGCAGGGGGTACTGCTAATCTTACTTTTAGTGCAAATAATGGTAATAGCGGGCATTTAATTTATATAACCGATGCGGGTGAACCATTTTCTTTAAGTCCCCCGGCAATATTAACCCATTATAACCCGGGGTTTTCAGTGGCACCTCAGTTTGACTGGCAGACAAACTGCCCGGAGGTAAGGGATAATCCGTACGAAGTGGTGATAGAGGCAACGGAAAAAATAGCTCAGGGGAGTGGATTTCCACCGGATACGGCCTATTACAGGGCTTATGGTACGG
>DATHNK010000053.1:0-2875 GCA_035486075.1 Bacteroidia bacterium | reverse complement strand
TGTTCAATGTGGAATTGATACCGGTTCCTGTTAGTTATCAGCCGTCAGTGGCCAGTGGGCAGTCAGCGTCATTGCGAGGCTCCGCGAAGCAATCTTACCCCTATGCATCTACTGAAAATTGCCTTTCTCTTTTAGAAGGCAAACTACAGAAAGGGGATGTTTGTGCATTCATCTTCGAGCCATTGGTGCAGGGTGCCGGAGGTATGGTGATGTATGAACCGGAGCCACTGGAAAAGCTTTTGCAACTATGCAAGAAATATAAGTGCATCACTATTGCCGATGAAGTGATGACAGGCTTTGGGCGGACAGGCAAATTTTGGGCTACGAATTATATAAAGACAAAGCCTGATATAATGTGTCTTTCCAAAGGCATTACAGGCGGGTTTATGCCATTGGGAGTTACCTCCTGCGCCGGATTTATATATGATGCATTTATATCCGATGATAAAACTAAAACTTTTTATCACGGACATTCATATACCGCCAATCCCCTCGCCTGTGCCGCTGCCAATGCCAGTCTCGACCTTCTTGAAAATGAAGAGATGCATGATAAAGTTCAGGCCATTTCTGCTTTTTTTCAACGGATGAAAAAGAAATATGAAAACCACCCTGCCATTATTGATTGCAGAAACAGGGGAACCATTTTAGCTATTGAACTAAAATCACAGGAAGGAACATCATACCTGAATCAATTGGGTAAAAAAGTCTCTGCATTTTTCCTGAAAAAAGGAATTATTGTCCGCCCATTGGGTAATGTGCTATACTTTATTCCGCCCTACTGCATAAGCCTTGCACAGCTTGAGGAACTGGAAAATTGCACCGATGAATTATTGGCAAACATCCATAATTTGTAAAACATGGGAACCAAAGTCAAAAAAGCAGATGCCTTTGATGAATTGCGGGAAGAGGCGAAAGTCGTTATCAATAATAAGACATTGTTTACTGACGGGCATACATTAATAAGATTGGAAATATACGAAACTCCGCTTGGTAAAATGGTGGCTTGCGCCATAGAAGAAGGACTTTGTTTGCTGGAGTTTATTGACAGGCGTGCATTTGTTACTGAACTAAAAGATTTGAAAAGGCTTCTCCGGGCCAGTATAGAACCCGGTACTAACAAACATTTAAAAGCTGTTGAAAAACAATTGAACGAATATTTTGAAGGTAACCGAAAGAAATTTGATATTCCATTAGTGACTCCGGGGACAGAATTTCAACAAAAAGTTTGGCAAAAATTATTGGATATACCTTATGGAGAAACACGTTCTTACAAACAACAAAGTATTGCGGTAGGAAATTTGGGAGCTATTCGTGCGGTTGGTACAGCCAATGGTGCCAACCGCATTTCTATAATTGTACCATGCCACCGTGTTATTGGCGAAGATGGCACACTTACAGGCTATGGAGGTGGCTTGAAACGCAAACGCTGGCTATTGGATTTTGAAAGCGGGGCGCTGAGTTTGTTTGGTGAGGAATAAGAATTGTAACTTAAAAAAACCTAACTTTGTAATATGAAATCATGGAAAAGCCTTATTACTGTTGATAAGGAAATACTCGGAGGACAACCTGTATTTAAGGGCACACGTGTTCCTGTTGAATCCCTCTTTACTCATTTAGAAAAAGGAATTTCTTTAGATGAGTTTTTACTTGATTTCCCTACCGTTAATAAAAGTCAGGTTGTTAGTATTTTGGAAATAGCAGAAAAAATTCTTACATCCAATAAAATTGAAAAAATCATTGAAACTGTTGCTTGATGAAAATCTGCCTAAAAGATTGAAGGAAGTCTTGCACCCTCATCAGGTATTTACGGTTAGAGAAATGGATTGGAATGGAATTAAAAATGGAGAACTTTTGAAACTGATGATTGCAAATGGTTTTGATGCCTTGCTTACTTTTGATAAAAACCTCCAATACCAGCAAAATTTCAAAAAATCAACTATTCCTGTGATAATTCTTAATGCATCCGATAATTCATTCGTCACATTATCTAAGTTAAAAGATAAAATTCTTAAAGTTTTGGCAGGAAAGCTTCTGCCTGGGCCAAATGAAGTTAAACAGGCTTAACCCTCCATCAATTCCTGCCATTATTTCCACCCTACCCCCTTTGGCAAGGTTTTTGAGGATATATTTGCGGGCCTATTAATTAGGCATTTGCAATTAATAACATAAAATTACTGTATATCAATACATTATATATTCAATAAGGAGGAACTTCTATGAGCAAGAAACAAACTGAACAACCTGAAAACCAGGAAAATATTACTGACGAAACTACTGAAAACCAGGGAGCTGAGGTAAATGAAGAAACTGAAAACACTAATCCGGCGGATATAGTAAGTAAATTCGAGGCATTGGTAAAGGAACTCAATGAAAAATACCTTCGCCTGTATGCTGAATTTGACAATTTCCGCAGGAGGACACAAAAGGAAAAAGCCGATCTGATTAAATATGGCGGTGAAGAGATCATTTTAAGTATTCTCCCTATTGTAGATGATATGGAAAGGGCCTTGTCGCATCATAAAGAGGGGCACGACCACAAACCTTTAAAGGAAGGCCTGGATTTAATCCTTCAAAAAACAAAAAATATTTTAACCTCCAAAGGTGTACAGGCTATGGAGCCAAAAGGCGAAGCTTTCGACCCTGAATTGCACGATGCCATAACCAATATTCCGGCTACTTCGGAAGAACAGAAAGGCAAAGTGGCAGAAGTGGTTGAAAAAGGGTATTCATTAAATGGAAAAGTAATACGTCACGCTAAAGTGGTAGTAGCAAATTAAATTAAGCGGAAAACTCATAAACTAAACAAATGGCTAAGAGAGATTTTTATGAAGTGCTCGGCGTTGACAGGAATGCATCGGCAGAGGAAATAAAAAAA
>DATHNK010000052.1:0-2475 GCA_035486075.1 Bacteroidia bacterium | reverse complement strand
GGTTCTGACACAGTTATGTTTGTTACCAGAAATAAGTCATTGGTGTTTGACGGAACGGGAAGTAATGGCTCCGGATTGGTTAAACTCGATGAGAACCATACCCAGTATGTTGGTATGACAGACCCACCTGATTCTCTGCCGTATAATGGCACGCCTGTTTACCTGGAATTTAATTATAGAACTACAACTTTTTTTTCAGTAGGATTATTTGAAGAGGATACAGTCATCCAAATAAGCCCCTCCACCATAGTTTATCCAAGTTCAACCTGGAAAAAACTTTATGTTGATCTGTATTCAAGAACCATCTCAACATATCATGCGTATCCTAATAATTATAGGGTGTATTTTTTAATGAATTACAACACTGGCGACGTGGCTGATACCCTTCTGCTGGATAATATCAAAATAATTTACTAGCCCCTTTTGAACCGCAGCAAGGAAATATTAAAATATATTATTGCAGATTATTTTTGCTCTGCCATAACATGGACTGCCTTTTGGATCTTCAGAAAGCAATTTATTGAATCGGAGAAATTCGGAGTCCACGTACCCCTGGATTTTAACACGAATTTTTTCATTGCCCTTCTGGTTATTCCTGCCTTCTGGATCTTCCTGCATTTTCTTTCCGGGTTATATGTAAATGTTTACCGCAAGTCAAGGATCGCGGAAATAAAGCAACTGTTTTTTACCGATATTATCGGGGTGCTTATTTTGTTCTTTACACTCCTGCTGAAAAACGTAATTATTGATTACAAGTCCTATTATTTCCTGACTTCTGTATTGTTCAGCATGCAATTTATCCTGACCTCATTCACCCATTTTCTTATTACAACACGAACAAACAGAAAAATACATAAAAGGAAGATAGGGTTTAATACGGTGCTTGTGGGAAGCAACAGCAAGGCCATACAATTATTTGATGATATGGAAAGCCAGGAAGCTTCGTCGGGCAATAAATTTGTAGGGTTTGTGCATGTAGATTCGAGCAACGGAATGACCTTTGAGTTGAGCCGCAAACTGAAACACCTGGGTGAATTTGAAAACATTCATGACATTATTCTGAAAGAAAATGTGGATGAAGTTATTATAGCTATTGAATCATCCGAACATAAATATATTGAGACTATCATAAACAAATTGAGCGATACAAATACGGTTATAAAAATTATACCCGATATGTACGATATTCTTACCGGTTCGGTTAAGTTCTCGTCTATTAATGATGCGCCATTAATAGTGGTTTCAAAGGACGTTCTTCAACCTAAGCAGGTAATTTTAAAACGGACATTTGACATTCTTTCCTCACTGTTTTGCCTGGTTATTCTCTCCCCCATATACCTGATAATTGCGGTGATAATAAAGGCCACATCCAAAGGCCCGGTATTCTATTCTCAGGAAAGAATTGGGTTGCATAGCAAGCCATTTACCATTTATAAGTTCCGCTCTATGACACACGGAGCGGAAAAAAATGGTCCTGCACTTTCGAGTAAGGACGACAACCGCATTACCAAGGTCGGAAAATTTCTGCGCAAAACACGTTTAGACGAGTTGCCTCAATTTTTTAATGTATTGATGGGGTCTATGTCGGTTGTGGGACCGCGTCCCGAGCGGAGATTCTTTATTGACCAGATCATTCAGAAAGCGCCCCAATACACCCACCTTCAAAAAATTAAGCCGGGGATAACATCCTGGGGACAGGTGAAGTATGGCTATGCCGAAAACGTGGAGCAAATGGTGAGAAGAATGAAGTACGATATACTTTACCTGGAAAATATTTCCTTCCTGCTGGATATGCGGATCATTATATATACTGTGCTGATTGTATTCCAGGGAAGAGGAAAGTGAGCAAAAAGTGAAAAATGAATAGTGTAAAGTTGTTACAATGCCAATAATATAGCCTGTTTCCGGATTTTCCATTTTCCATTTTCCATTTTCCATTCTCTTTTTTAGTCTATTTTTGCGCCTGAAATAATAATATCAGATGGATTCTATAAAATTTGGCACCGACGGCTGGAGAGCAATTATTGCGGAAGATTATACTATTGAAAATGTTGTAAGAGTATCGGAGGCAACGGCTCTCTGGCTGAAACAGAATTATAAAAAACCTGTAGCATTGATAGGATATGATTGCCGTTTCGGAGGTAAGATGTTCGCAGAAACAGTGGCAAAAGTATTTGCCTGCAAAGGAATAAAAACCCTTCTTTCAACAGGAATAGCTTCCACACCGATGGTTTCATTAGGCGTGGTTGAAAAAAAAGCCAGTATTGGTGTTGTTATAACTGCAAGCCATAACCCGCCTGAATACAATGGATTTAAGCTGAAAGGTTCATATGGCGGCCCGTTGCTGGAAAAAAATGTGAAAGAGATTGAAAATATTATTCCTTCAACGCCTGTTACCGATGTATCTAAGTTAAGTATAGAAGCGTTCATGAAAAAAGGAACTATAGAATATACTGACCTTGAAACCCTTTATTG
>DATHNK010000051.1:0-4373 GCA_035486075.1 Bacteroidia bacterium | reverse complement strand
AATGCTTATAACTATTGTACCAACCGGAAGTAACAAATTAGCCAGGTACTTTCTTTTAAGCACATAATAAAACATAAATATGGGCAGCACGTAAATAAATTCGGCCCGTACAAACGGAAGAAATGAGAAGACTATTGCACTGAGATAATAGCGTTCATTCATAATTAACCAAACGCAAAATATTAGCATGAGTGCAAACATCGGTTCGGTCAACCCTGAATTTACTGCAGATAGAAATATGGGGGCCGAGAAGGTGAAAACCATTGCAAGGTAAGGGTATGGTATAGATAGTTTGTCCGCTATTCTATAAGCCAGGTAAGATGCTCCCAACCCGCACAGAATATTGAAAAATGTAATGCCTTTTATGCCGAATTGGGCAAATGGAGAAGAAACCATAGTGAAAAGTGGCTTACCCCAGTCATCGATAAACAGGTGATGGTGATGCCAGGAATAGCGGGAAATAAGATAATGTGAAACTCCATCTCCTGTATCAAAGGTTCCCGATGACAATATTAAAATAATACATGCATAAACAAATAAGGCTGTCAACATCGACCACGCGATAAGTTTTTGCCTTGGTATATTTTTAAAAAATGCCTGCATTTTATTGAGAGACTTGTGATTGGCAACAAATGTAAGATTTGTTCAATTAGAAACAAGGAAATATAAACTCATGCGTATTTTTAAATGTATAAGTTATTTTTTCGAATATTTAACCATCCAGATTGCATCATTAGTGAGCATTGAATCAACGGAAATATTATTCTTTTTAGCTTTTTCTACAATCAGTTTCATTGCATCTGCACTGTTTTTGAGTTCAATTCGCATGGCTGAAACCTTCTTCTTAAATTCTACCAATTCATCGTCGTTTTGGAGTGCTTCACGGGCTGCTTCATCAAATCCCCATGTAAAAGTGCGGAGACCAGGAACAGTAGCTTCAATAAGAACAATGTCGGTTTTATCTAAGGCATCTTTTAAGTTAAATTCTGCGGTACTTATTGCCCCAGTGTGTCCGGAAATATAAATAGTTTTAAAGTAATAGCAAAATATAAATGTGGAAAAATTTTCAAAAAAATTATAATGCATACCCAAACCCCAAATGTAACTATCTCCAATAATCAGGATATTCGGTTTGGTTTTAGTTGAGTCAGGGGGATTAGTAATTTTAGGATGCGCCATATTTTCATGTTTAAACGAAAAAAGTAAGTTCAACTCATTTTCCAGTTCCAGCTCATCACCATTTGCTTCTTCATTAACAATATTATTGTTCCATATTGAATGTAGTATTTTAGTGTTTCTTAATGCTTCTAGCCTGTTAATTATAGAATCTCCTGCTAAGCAGGCCCCATATGCGCTCCAGTGGCTGCCATATGTAGAATATATGGGGTACTTTGACCTTTGCCTGATACTACTAAAGTATCCGTTAAAGTCTATGTAGTTTATGCCTTTTTTTTTCGCTATTTTTAGGCAAATAGCATAGTTGTTGGAATCATTCTTATCATAGCCTTCAGGAATAAATTCGGGGTCGTAAAAATCTTTCGAAGGTGCAAAAACCAGCAGGAATGTTTTATTCTTTTCCTGCAACCTATCCTGAACCTTTTTTAATTTATCCATAATTACATCTATGCTTTGTGAGCCTACAAAGTCTTTACCACTATATGCATCCAGGTAATTAGTATTATACAAACGCCCGTTTTTTCCAAACGTAATATCTGCAGCGGTTACCTTTTTAAATAAACTATAAGCAATTTGATTGTGCATTCTGATAAAGAAACTTCTTAACCCAAAAGTATCTCTCAGGTAACGTTCTTTATGGGCCTGATATTTTCCGGAGAACCATCCATCCATTGTAAAGGTTGTATCATCAGAAAGAATATAAGCTCCCGAGAGTTTGGTAAGTTTGAACAAGTTGAGATGACTCTGAATTAATGGCAGAAAAAGGCATCCAAAAAGGAAAACGAATATGTATTTTCTTAAAGATGCCATGTTAAAATCTAAAATATATAAATGGGTTAAATCCGGTTGCCGCTATGTTGCCTACTGCCAGAATAAATAAGGCTAAGGAAAGAAAAGCAGCTAGTATATGTCTTGAGTTTGTATAGTTGCCAAAAAATGCTGCGTCTTGCAACTTTTGAGTCCATTTGAAACAGGCAAAAAAAGCAAAAAATGCAGCTATAGCAAGCATACTATAAAACGCCGGATCAGGCTGAAGCGCGTAAACCTTTGAATCGAATGCGAACATCCTTTTAATGTAATGGATGGCATCATGAAATTTTTCTACTCGGAAAAATACCCAGCCTACTACTACAATAAGAAAAGTGAGAATGGTTCTGAATAACCTTCCAATTTTATCATATACTTTAAGCAGGAAAGCTCTTTCCAGTGCCAGAAAGGTACCATGATAGGCTCCCCAAATAACAAAATTCCAGGATGCCCCATGCCATAAACCTGAAATGAGAAATACAAACCAAAGGTTAAAATAGAGCCGTAGTTTACTATCAACACGGTTACCGCCTAACGGAATATAAAGATAGTTTTTCATCCACCTGCCTAATAACATGTGCCATCTTCTCCAAAACTCGGTTATGCTTTGTGATACATAGGGGTTGTTGAAATTCTCCGGAAATTTAAAACCTATCATACGGGCTATGCCTATAGCCATGTCGGAATACCCCGAAAAATCAAAATAGATCTGGAAAGTATAGGCTAAAATACCCATCCATGCTGCGTAAGTCGATAGGGTTGAGTAATTGGTTTGAAAAACAGAATCGGCCAACGCCCCCATTTGATTGGCGATAAGGACTTTTTTAGAAAGTCCGATAATAAAACGGTAGAATCCCATCAGGCGGTCTTCTGTAGTTTCATTCTGAGAGCGGTCTGTTATCTGATCTGCCAGTTCATTATAACGGATTATTGGGCCTGCAATGAGTTTCGGAAAAAGTATTATGTATAGCTGGTAATTCCAAAAATTGTTCAGAGGCTTGTGAACGCCTCTGTATACATCCACTACATAGGTTATAGTTTCAAATGTATAGAAAGAAATACCAAGCGGCAGCACAAGTTTAGTCCATCCCAGTGCATGGGCGTGAAAAATGTGTGTCAAAGCTAAATTGACATTCTCAATAAAAAACCCCGAATATTTAAAGTAAAATAAAAGCCCGAGGTTAATACTCACCGACAAAGTCAGCAACAGCCTTCTGTGGAGCCTTGTAGAAGAATTGTACATCCACTTTACCAGGAAAAAATCCAAAAAAGTGGTGCCAAGTATTACAAATATGAATTTTGGCGCTCCCCAACTGTAAAAGAAAATACTGAAAAGCAGAATAACTACGTTCTTGTATTTCTTATCAGCAAGATAATACACAAATAAAAAGATGGGTAAAAAATAGACCAGGAAAACTATGCTGCTGAATACCATGGTTATCTTTTATTAAAGTGTCTTTTTTCCAGCCACAAAGTCTTTTAGATAGAAAGGCTGGTAATAGGCTACATCTGCAAAATTTCTCGTGCCAAAGGCTTCTTCTGATAACACAGCCATATTTTTTGCCGATGCATACACATCATCCAGCCATATCCTGTGTACATCATCCGGCGGACATAAATTCTTTAGTTTAGGCATTCCATCCCCTGCAAATGCTATTCCGGTTTCAACAAGGATCTCTGAATAGGAGAATTCATCCAGTATTTTAGCTTCCACTGGCTTAATTTCATTACCTTCAAAATCATATAGTCCGCTATATACTTCCAGCCTCCTGGCATCAATCATAGAGCAATAGTAAATATCTTTTCTTTTCAGACCAGCAAACGAAGCAAGCGCCATCGCTTTTAGTGTAGGTACTGCTATCAGGGGCTTATCAAGCGCGTAACACAACCCTTTTGCCGTAGACGTACCGATTCGCAAACCGGTATATGAGCCGGGGCCCGTGCCCACAGCAATAGCATCTAAAGCAGAGTAGGGGAGCGCTGCCTGTTCCATCAGTATATTTATGAAAACAGCCAGCTTTTCCGCGTGAATATTCGATTGGGAGGATTCCTGCAATGAAATTACTTTACCACCATCAGAAAGTGCCGCAGAGCAAACTGCTGTGGAGGTTTCTATATTCAAAATAATTGCCATCTTTCGGTTTAAGCTATAAGTCACTAACTGATAGCTATTAGCTATTTAGCGCACAAAGGTATAATTCCACAGGGAAAATGAAAAAAATATTAACTATATAGCGTATTCGTAAATAATTACTAATATTGCAGTGCATTTCCGTCTCGCTCTTCCAAAGACATATTATTTCCGACATAGCATTTTCCCTCCCCCTCTTTCTTTGCAATCAACTTATTTTATTAAATATTTAACATGTACGACATTCTTGAACTTAATG
>DATHNK010000050.1:0-3438 GCA_035486075.1 Bacteroidia bacterium | reverse complement strand
ATAAAGGTCTGAATGCGCAGTGTCCTTATCTAAAAGTATTCGGGATAATTTTGAAGAAAGAGTATCAAGATGGTAGCCGGTCGGCAACGGTATGGCTATATCCCAGTAGGCATGTGGGCAAGCAAAATTAAAGCCTGAAGGAATCCACGCCTGTTCATAACTCGGGCAGATTGTAATGTCGAATTCAGGGCTTGAGTTTGTAACATCAGGCGGGGCAGAAATAGTAGTGGTATTACCATTGGCAGATTGGTATTCATAGGCGGCATCATTCCCGATATGGTATGCGAATGGCATTTTTGTAACTGTGTCATACGGCAATGTAAAACATTGATTATTGTAATTAGCCCATATTCCTGGAAGGTAGAAAGTATTTGGCACTCCTATACCTGCACATTGGTCAAAGGGAGGACAAAATGCTGTATCATAAATAAAAGTTGCAGAAATTTCAAAAGAACTATCCTCTGCAAGAGCATCTGGATGTCCGCTTCCATCCATATCATATATGGTATTTATGCCAAACGGATGCCCGTTGGCACCGGCCGGGCATTTTGTGAAATCAATCAAATAAATATTCATTCCTCCGCTTGTGTATGGAGTAATATAGAGCGAAGAAAAACTTACGTTGTTTATTTTAACAGTAGATATGTCAATAATGCCTGTGCCAGTATTACAATACATATACAATCTGATGCTATCGGCACGCGCATTTCCGGGAACAGAACCCAGGCGTGTTCCATTGTTTGTGTACTTGAACCTGACTTCCATTTTATGGCGCGGGAGTGCATCGCAAAAGGTGGCATTATCGAGTGTATCTACTGTCGCTTTTAAAAGAGGGTTACCCAAGTCGAGGCTAACGGGAGTTACATCATTGGAAATATTACATTTTGTTGAATCAAGGGCACATAAAGTATAAAACTGAATTGAGCCATTTGAAGAATCGCAATTCTTAACAAAAAATGGAATATGTAATATCAAACTATCGCCCTGCCTCAAATATGCTCGTCCAGTAATTGCCTTTATTGCATTAGAATCTATTGTATTATATTGGGTATTTAAAGTATCTAAAAGATAAGAATTGTGATGGGTCGGATAGGGGTAATTGTAACGGGTATAATAACTATTAAGTACGCTATCATGGAGTGTCAGATAGTACTTAGGTGTATTACCAATCGGATAATACAGGATATTATTGTCTTGGGTACAGGAAAAAAATATTTTGGAGATTTTACTTCCAACATCCCCGATGTTGGACAATTTTACAACGAACTCATCCACGTTGCCCACATTTAGTATTATCGGGGCAGGGTAAGAAATATCTGTTGCATTTAAAACAGGTTTAATTACAACTAAATTATCACTGCTACATACGTACGTATTACTTAAATGCCCCCAAATAGTAGTATATGTGCTCGAGGTGTGTTGAGCATTGCACGGAGGAGTATTTACTAAAATTGAAACCCTGAATTTGCTTCCCGTGCCAGTGCCATAAAATGAAAGCATTGAATCTTGCGAAATTAAATGTGTCGTCGTTACATTGCTGTCATGAAGCCAACTTACAAATGTAATACCGTCTGGCAGTTTTATATGAATCGTATCATTAGTCCGTGTGCTTTCAGTGATACGATAAACAATAGAATCCTGGGTACAGGTACTAATGTTAGTTGTTGGTACTCCACCTGAATAAACTGTTTCTGATACGGTGGTAATGGTGTATGTTTGTCCCGACACAGTTTGCATTTGAAATGCAAACAAAAGGGCGGTCAGGGGAAGTAGGATTTTTTTAATCATAAGCTTGCTTTAATTGAGGGCGAAAGTATAAAATCTATTTAAACAGAATGTGAAATATTTTTATGGCAAAGAAGCATAATCTTTATGCAATAAGAACGAGGGAGTTGTGACTATCTTATTTAATAATCAATTTTCCTACTGAGATGCTTTCATCTTCAAAAATAATTTTAGTGAAATAAATTCCTTTTGATTGATTGCTTAAATTAATCTCTGCTTTTTCAGAATTTATCTTTGAGAAATATATCTTTTGCCCCAACACATTTTCTATTTCAATGCTTGAAATCTGGGCAACAGATTCTACGGTGAATATGCCTTTGCTCGGATTAGGGTAAAGATTTATGGAACTGGAAACTTGGGGTATTTTACTGATTCCTGTAGATGTATCTTTAAAACTAAAAATAACCCCATCGTTATCTATCCCTCCAAGTGTTGTCATTCCATAAAAAACTCCCCCTGAAAGTGTTAATGTGCCTTCGGGCCACCTTCCGTTTGCTCCATTAAAATCAAACAAGTCCTTGAATCCGCCTCCATTAGTATCAATTGAGAAAATACGACCATCCCCATAAACTCCTCCAACTTGGGTTAAACCATATAGTTTATTTCCCAAAAGAACTAATGAGCCATTAGGATCACCGCCATTAGTATCATTAAAATTAAACAAGTCTTTATATCCATTTCCATTGCTATCAATAGAAAAAACACAGCCATATCCGGCAGAAGACTGGTTAACATAGGTAGAGCCCCCATTTGATGTCAAACCATATAATTTACTTCCCGAAAGTGTTAAGTCACCATTGGCACCATCACCTGTTATCCCATCGAAAATAAAAAGGTCTTTAAAAGTACTACCGTTAGTATCTGTGGAAAATATACTACCACATGTAGTAAATACTCCGCCCCAGTTAGGTGTCATTCCAAATAATTTCCCATTTGAAAGAATGAGTGAGCCAAGTGGTTCACCACCTGTTGGTATTGAAAAATTAAAAAGAGTTTTAGCCCTGGTACCATCTGTATCTATGGAGAAAATATTACCAAGACCTCCCACAATAGACATTCCGTATAATTCGTTACCTGAAAATATTAATGAACCGGCAGGCTCATAAATGATTGAGTCATTTAGTACTTTATATCCGCTGCCGTTGATATCTATAGAAAAAATAGTTCCATGATTATACGCCCCTCCAAGAAGGGTCATTCCATAAAATTTATTTCGGTAAAGCGTTAATGAACCGCATGGCGCATCTCCAGTTGTATCAAGGAAATTATGAAGGTTATTATACCCGCTGCCATTCATATTGATGGAGAAAATCACTCCACTTTTGTTTGAACCTCCGCTTTGAGTCATTCCGTACAATACTCCACCTGAAGAGGTTAATGAACCGAATCGGGGATTTGCGCCGTTTGTATCATTAAAATTGTGGAGAACATTATATTGTGCTCCTGCTTTACCTATGCCTAAACAATATAAGGCATAGATTACTAAGTGATATTTTTTCATAATTACTATATTTTTATGGTGGGACAAACATAGGGAAAAAATCAATCGGTGGTATATATACTACCGATTTTTTTATGAAATAGTCTCTATTTTGAATATGCTAGAAAATGAAAAGTTCCTCAAAGCATTAGGAAAAAATATCGACAAGCATA
>DATHNK010000049.1:0-8280 GCA_035486075.1 Bacteroidia bacterium | reverse complement strand
CAACGAATTGTCTACAAGTAAAATAGCCGGGTTTTGATTCCGCAACAATCTTACTTTGTATATTTGTTAAGCCATTTAATAAGTTTCTCATTTAAATTAATAGCGGCCATCCATGACTTCCGCCAAACTTAAGGCATCCATCTATTTACTTATCGGAGTAATTTCATTATTTCTGATTGCCGCGGTATTTTTTTCATTGTTTAGTATTGGCCGCTTGAAAAGCAACCTGGCAATTCAAGTACATACTACAACCGTGATGCTGACATTAAACGATAACCTGATCTCATTGCTTAATGCTGAAACAGGGGAGCGTGGCTTTATCATCACTGGTGATACAAATTATTTGGAACCATATAAAATGGCACTCCAAAATATTGCCGGCAATATAAAGCAGCTAAGGACACTAACCATAGACAATCCTGTTCAACGGCAGAACGTAGATACACTTGAAATTTATGTAAATAAGAAACTTTCACGAATAGCAACAATACTTTCATTAAAAAAGCAAGGTGCTGAAAAAACAATAAAAATGATAGTTTTGACCGGAGAAGGGAAGGATATAATGGACAGGATAAGAGTCATCAACCAGTCCATGCTAACGGAAGAAGTAAGGCTCCGAGAAGAAAGAACAGCGAACACAAATAAAAGCGTTGCAAACGCCCAACTGGTTCTTATCGGCGAAGGTATTTTTTCACTTATCATAACTTTATTCCTGGCATATATAATTCTCAGGGAACTTGCCAGGCGCGCCAAGGCGGAAAAGATTATCAATGATTTCAATATTGAATTAAAATGGAAGAACAAGGAGCTTGAGCAATTTGCTTATATCGCTTCACACGATTTGCAGGAACCACTTAGAAGTGTTTCTAATTTCTCTACGTTGCTATTACAAAAACTGGAACAGGATCCCGACAAAGAAGTACATAAATATCTAAACTTTGTTATTGGAGGTGCACAACGTATGTCAAGGCTCATTTTTGATTTACTTGAATATTCGAGAATAGGGAAAGGTATGGCCAAAATACAGTTAGATTGTAATGAATTACTAAGAGAAGTACTAACCGACATGTCAGCAAGCATTAAAGAAAGTGGTGCAGTAATACATACGGAAAAACTACCTGTTGTGAATGGTTTTATTTATTTAAAATTGCTTTTTCAAAATCTTATCAGCAATGCAATTAAGTTCAGAAAAGCCGGATCATATCCTATCATAAACATTTCAGCCACAGACAGGGGTAATGAATTCGTTTTTTCAATAAAAGATAATGGGATAGGAATAGAAAAGCCATATTATGATAGAATTTTTATCATTTTTCAACGCCTGCACACCCGTGAAGAGTATGAAGGTACGGGAATAGGCCTCTCTCAATGCAAAAAAATAATTGAACTTCACGGCGGAGAAATATGGGTTGAATCAGAGCTTGGAAAAGGAAGCACATTCAATTTTACAATACCCAAAACATAATAAATAAAATTATGAAAAAAAAATTAAATTGCATTTTATTGGTTGATGACAACCATGATGATAATGTTTTCCATCAGATCATCCTGAAAAATATAGATATTGTAAACCGTATTGATGTTGTTTTAAATGGGGTGGAAGCATTGGCTTACCTTAAAAAAGAAAATCAAATTCCGCCGGAACTGATTTTCCTGGACATCAATATGCCAAGGATGAATGGATGGGAGTTCCTGGAACAATACAAACATTTAGCTGCCCACCAAAAAGCGAGAGTTGTAATAATAATTTTAACTACTTCGGCAAACCCCGATGATATAAAGAAAGCTAAAGAAATTGAGGAAGTAACGGGTTTTGAAACAAAGCCATTAAGCGAGAAAATAATGGCTGAAATTTTAAACCAGCATTTTCAGGATTATCTGTAAAACCAAGCTCTTTTTGAAAATTCCATTCCCGTTAATTTTTGAGGCTACACTTCTTTTTGCGTACAAGAACCTTCGGTGAGAGCCACGGAAAGCAGAGTTGCTTAAAATTATGGATTAATGGCTGTTACATCTTCCGCTGATTTTGCGTTATCGGGCGTTTTTTCCAAATCCCTGTCCAATGAATATAAAATATCGTTTTTTATCTTATCCCCTCCGGCTATTTTTATTTTATCCAGTAAATTCATGGCAAGGGTTTCTTCTTCTATTTGTTCTTTTACAAACCATTGCATAAAATTCCAGGTGGCCCAGTCGCCTTCATCAAAGCTTATTTTTACCAATTTGTAAATCGATTGTGTGTTATCCACTTCGTGTTCAAATATTTTTTCAAAACACGCATGAAGGCTTGCAGGGTTTTCAAAGGGCTCCGGAATGGATGCCACTTCAACTTCAGCCCCTCTTTTTAAAATATATTCAAGTATTTTCATCATGTGGTTGCGCTCTTCCTGGGCGTGCCTGAACAAGAAATTAGCTATTCCGCCATATCCCTGGTTGTCGGCCCAGGCCGCAAAGGATAAATAAATTTGCGAAGCATGGGCTTCCTTTGTCATTTGCACATTCAAGGCTTTTGTCATGTTCTTAGAGAGACGGTTCTTATTCATTGGTCAGGCTTTAAGAGGTTAAAAAATTCAGATATATAGTTTCCTGCAATTTACCATAATATTCAATACTATTAAAAATAAAAAGCCTGTTTCTCAGACAGGCTTTTCAAGTTCCCTTGTTTCAGGAATATATATATTCCTTAAAGATCAGGATACTATTACCACAATCCACTTCCATCTTCTGATGCAGCGAGAGCATTTACTTCGCTCATGGCAATTTCCGATAATTTTTCGTCGGCTGCCTTTTCTTCCTTTAATGTTTCGGTAAGTAAATCAGCAACATCGTTAAAGCCAAGTGTTTTTGCGAATTCAATAAGCGTTCCATACGATGCTATTTCATAATGCTCCACTTTTTGTCCCGCGGCAATTATTCCGGCATCAAGCATGGCCCCGTCCTCGCAATCATTCATTATCTGTTCTGCTTCATCAACCAGCCCTGCAAGAGCCTGGCATTTTTGAGTTTCCGCTTTTTTGTCAATTATACTAAATACCCGTTTTATGCGTGAAACATGCTCTTCAGTTTCTCCCAGGTGACCTTCCAGCGCACTCTTTAATTCCTCAGAAGTTGATTTTTCAATCATTTTCGGGATGGCCTTTGTCAATTTTTGTTCAGCCCAGTAAATATCCTTCAATTCCTCCTCAAATAGCTTCATAAGTTTCGAGTGAGTGGCTGTTTCTGTCATATTTGCACTGCTTTGCAAATTGTTTTTCGATTTGGATTCCATGATTTATTTTTAATTGAATTATTATTTGAAATATTTGTTTCGGGTACAAAGTAAATATTGCTTTGGCCCGGCATTTACAAAATTTCGGCAAACAGTTTAATGGCAAAGTTGAATACTTAGAACAGACGGTCTAAATTTCAAATCAAATTCACATTAAAACCGGAGATAAATTCCTCCACTCTTCTTTTTGCCGCCTCTTCGTGAATCGCCTCTCCGAGAACATCAGTAAGTTTTCCGTCCGTAAGTTTATAGTACACACTTTCACCAGTCAAGGTAATTTTATATTCAATAAAACCCGGTGGTATTGAAGAGGCTTCTCCTATGTGCTCAGAAACCTCATCGTTCTTAATTTTATAATGAAAGTATTTCATAGAGTTATTTTTAGAATTCTTCTTTAATAATGGAATTTTTATTTATGTGCAAATTCTTTAATTGGCCCTCTATGGCATCCATCATTGGAGGAGGGCCGCATATATAGAACATTTTATTTACTCCATCGCTGTGTTTTTTAATAAAATCGGCTGTAATAAAACCTGTTGCGTATCCATCCACCGCTTCGTCAGATAAAATATTGATAAAATTACTTCCTAACATCTTTTTAAACTCGGCTTCATGTATTATATCACCCCTTGTTTTATTGGCAAAGATGAGCTTGTTATTGCCAATTTTATCCGTTGCCTGTAAGCTCCTGAAGATGGAAATGAACGGAGTAACACCTGCCCCTCCTGCAATAAATACTCCTTCACCTTTATAATTGATGGCACCAAATACCTCATGCAAAATCAGTACATCGTTCTTTTCAAGTTGCAAAAGTTGATTGGTTACTCCATTGCGCGAAGGGTAGGTTTTAATGGTAAACTCGAGGTAATCGTTTTCCGGAAGACAAGTGAATGTGAAAGGCCTTTTCTCATCTTTCCAGCCGGTTTTATTCATTGCTATTTCCGTAGCTTGCCCCGGTGTAAACGTATAATTTTCGGGCTTTTCGGTAACAATTTTCAATACATCATGGGTGACATGGCCAATTGATTTTATTTTAACATGATGTTGTTGCATATTAAATTGATTATCATTTTTTGCAATTTACATTAAATAAATAGCTTATTAAAAAACTATTCGGCAAAAGCATAAATCCGAATGATAAAAAGTATGAAATAGCAGTTGAATTACAAATTCCAAATTAAGTTGTAGTTATTTAATTTACCGATAAATTACAAGCACTCAACCAATAAAGCGGTAGGTTAAACGAATTTTTGAACAGAAAATATAGTACGGATCTATTTTTGCACTTAAAATGTTTTTTGCTTGCCATGAAACCCATATATATAGCGGCAACTGCCGTTTTAAGTATTACGGCAATTAATATCAGTGCTTCCGGTAAAAATAATGAAGCGACTTTGGCAGACAGGCAAGATACCCCAAAACTGGACAGTACAAAACATAATCACAAGCCTGCCGGCAAAAAGCTTAAACAAAATAAAGACAGCCTTAAGAAAACTAAAAAAGATACGGTATAAAGGCACTTTGGATATAACAGAAGAATAATGTAATAATATATATATAAAATAAAAAAACAAATGAAAACTAATATTCGTTTTAAAACGGCATTACTTCAGGCAAATTTCTTAATTGCTGCTGCTTTGATTATAACAGCATGTAATAATGGCAACCAATCGCAGGCAGCTATGGGTGAAAGTTCGAACCCCGATACAGCCAATACGGTAAAGGATGCAAAATTTCTTGATAAAGTAGCCATTATTAATATGGAAGAAATTAATCTAGGTGAATTGGCTCAGCAAAACAGTTCAACAAAAGAAGTGATTGATCTGGGGAAAATGATGGTGGAGGATCATAAAAAGGCTCAGGATGAACTGGTGCAACTTGCCTTGAAAAAATCAATTGTTCTTCCGTCATCCATGGATGCAGCAGCTGAGGCGGATTATAAAAAGTTAGGCTCAGTATCAGGAGCTGAATTTGATAAAGAATACTCGGATATGATGGTAAACGGACATAAGGATGCCATTACGCTGTTTCAACTGGAGTCAAATGATGCAAATGATGCAGATATCCGTAAGTGGGCAGGAACTATGCTACCTATTCTTGAAAAGCATCTTGACCACGCGACTGCCTGCCAGGCAAAGAGCAAAAATATGTAACCCACTTTTTTTAAAGCTGAAAATGAACGCAATAAAAGTATACAGCCAAAAATTGGAGAAAAAGGAAATTTCCCAAAATCCTAAATTACCTGAAATCGGCCCGGGTATAACAAAGGACCCCAAAGAACAACCTGGTGTAAAGCCTGAAGAACATCCTATTGTAAAGCCCTTGCCTAATAAACCTAATATAGTTCCTCCGGATGTGAAACCGGGCAATCCTGTTCCCGAGGTTAAGCCGGTAAAAAAACAAATTGGATTCTGGCAAGTTAATTAGGATAGGAGAAGAAACCGGTTGTAGGTTTTATACTTAAAAACAGGTGTACTTTGGAGTGGTTAAAGTAACCGCTATTTCATTGCAGACTCACTTGCAGGTAAAAAATTAACCGGGTATAACTATTCGCAGAATATTCAATCTTATTCCTTTTTCTTCGGAACTTTGGCACCCGCTTTTCGGGCTTCACTTAAGCCAATAGCAACGGCTTGCTTACGGCTCTTTACTTTGCCCCTGTGGCCAGATGTAAGCTTTCCTTCCTTAAATTCATGCATCACTTTTTCCTGGGATTTTTTTGAATACTCGGCCATTTTACTTGTGTTATTCTGTTATGAATAAGTTTAATTATGCGCTATCGCGCAGGGCTTTAATTTTGTCGTGGGCGCTTTGCAAATCAAAACGCTGGTTGCGAATAATTTCCAAAATATCATATTCTATCCCATCACTATCTTCAAGAATAGTATTATAAACCTTTTTCGCCTGATCTTCCCCAAATTCACAAGACGATAAAATTCCTTTACGGTCTTTGCCTTCAAATGTAGATTTTATATCCATAAATACCCGGTATAATTTCCCGGAAATTGTTGTTTCCTCCGGATCCGGAGTGTATTCATGTTCCGGAAATAAATGCTGAAGCTCATTACTGAATTGCTGGCTTTGCAGGCTATAAATATGAAATAATGTTTTCAAATCAGCATCCTGTATCTCTTCAGCAGCTTTTTTATAGCCTTCATACCTATCATTATTAATGATAATAAGCTCTTTTAATTCTTTGCTGGCCTTTTGCGTTAGTGTTTCCATTTGGTTTGTTTTTTTAGTTAAGAACTTATACTAAACAAATTTACGCCGACCACGGCAAAGGATTTTGAATTATTCGTCAAATAATAGGATTCAACAGTTCAATATAGGAATGGAAAGGATAAACTTTGAACTGCTGATTAGTATTGATTTGACTTATTCACCGGTGATTTTAGGTGCAATTGATTTGTGTTTTCTTACCTCATGCACTTTCCCGATAACATGCAGAAACTTTTGTGAAACAGTATAAAAATCAATTCGTCCACCTACGCCCAGGGAAGGTGACTTATTTATTACATCATACCCTCCAAATAGTGTAAATGCACCTACTCCAATGAATCCTCCCGTGAAGAACCCGGCGAGCTTATTAAAACTAAAATTATTTTCCAATCCCGCATTTGCAATTAACCCAAAATAAAAGGTTGGGTCAACTGTAATTTTATCGTTTTCATTAAATATAAAATCCCCAAAAAACCAAGTGTATCCAATTCCCAGGCTGATGGTAGGACTTACTAAATAATTACCATGGCTTAGTTCAATATTGCTGAATGAAATAGGAATTGTTAATGACCCCAGGAGTTTTGATTTATATGCGGTATTGTAATATAAAGTGTCAGGCCATTGATGATTAGCCGCAAAATGATTCCGTTTAACGGAATCAGGAAATTCATATCCGCGTTTGATCAGAAAAGTAGGAATGGGCCGTTTATCGGGGGTAAAGAGATCTTGTCCGGCCACTGATGAATAAATGAAAAAGCAAAAACTGAAAACTACTAGTAATAATTTCATGTTAAACAGGTATTAATGGTTATCCGAAACTCTTATGCTTACAACAAATTTATAAAACGTATAATTTAATAAAAAGACATTTCGATAAGTAGCCGGTTTTAATAGCCGGAGAGCAATTAATACCTGATTAATCTTACCAATTATGCAACCTTGCGTAGCTTATTTTCCACCGTGGAATGCAATATTCGAAAACGCATGAATTTTTTTGACAACCAAAAGCATCCAAAAGCAAAAAAAGGCGCAGATATAACATCAATAGTATAATGCACATGTTGTACAAGCAATAAAAGCCCAACACAAGTGACTGCAAAAAGAATATAATATTTATCAACTTTTTTAATAGAACACAGATAGAATAAATACATTATGGAAACATGTCCCGAATAAAATAAATCCCGTTTAATAAATGTTGATTTATATACTATACCGGCTATAGGATCGCGGAGTTCTATTAATCCAACAGGAGGCTGCAGCTGTGTGATGTATATCGTTATTATGCGGAAAATAAGTATAAAGATGAATCCGATAAGGTAGGTAACAAATAAATTAGGATTTGTAATGGAACGTATAAGGAATATAATGATTACACTTGACTCAAGAAGTGTAATTGGCACCGAAACATCTTCGGCTGGAATTTTTCTTAGCACCCAATCATTTAATAATGTTCCACCCGGAAGGTGCTCTATGTAATAAAAAAAGTGGTAAGTAAAGATCAATAAACCAACTATTATTATTACACCCAAAATCAGGTTTGCACGGAATGCTTTATTATACCAAGCGTCCTTCCAGATTTGCCTGCTTTGATTTATATAAGATTGCATGTGGTGTATTTAGTCTGAAATTAAAGTTTCCATGCATTATCAAGATCCAATACATTAACGGGGGCATTATCGATCCAATGGTAATTGCCGCCACGCGGTTTGCCTACCAGCAAAGCGTGATATTTAAACCCGTGGTCTTTTAGCCATTTCTCTGTAACAGCACGGTGTTCTTCGGTACGC
>DATHNK010000048.1:0-4476 GCA_035486075.1 Bacteroidia bacterium | reverse complement strand
TTTCTCGGTGTTTGGTAAAAAAGAGTAAGTAATAAAAACTATGAATTTAAAGCCCCTTTAGGGGTTTAGGGCTAAAATCTAATACACATGATTTCTCAGATTGTTTTCACCCTAATTCTTATTGCAGCAATAGTTTCCTTTTGGCGGGCTGTTAGCAGGATAAGTAAAAACATAAACCTTGGCCGGCCATTAGACAGAACAGACCGCTCTTCTGAACGCTGGAAAACCATGTTTATGGTGGCTATCGGTCAAAGTAAAATGGTGAAGCGGCCATTTGCAGGGATATTGCATATTTTTGTTTACGCCGGTTTTATAATCATCAATATAGAGGTGCTGGAAATTCTTATTGATGGCGTAATGGGAACCCACCGGGTATTCTCATTCCTCGGTTCTTTCTACACATTTTTAATTACCGCATTTGAATATTTAGCTGTAGCCGTATGGCTTGCCTGCTTCATATTTTTATTGCGCAGGAATGTTGCCAAACTCAAACGCTTTTGGTCTCGTGAAATGACTACATGGCCCAGGTCTGATGCCAACATTATTCTTACTACCGAAATATTATTGATGACTGCCTTCTTATTGTTAGACACATCAGACACACTAATACAAAGAAGCGCCAACGCACAATATTCCGGCTTTGCTGTAAGTAATATGATCACGCCGTTATTGGCGAATTCATCGGTATCTACATTAGAGTTTATAGAGCATTCTTGCTGGTGGTTCCATATTATCGGTATACTCGCTTTCCTGAATTATATACCATATTCCAAGCATTTTCACATCCTTCTGGCTTTTCCGAATGTGTATTATTCCAACCTCAATCCTAAAGGAGAATTCAACAACCTGGCATCTGTAACCAAAGAAATTCATTTGATGCTGAATCCGGAAGCAGCCCCTGCCGATGCCGGACCTGCTGCACCACCTGAGCGCTTCGGCGCGAAAGATGTTTTTGATTTAAGCTGGAAACAACTCATGGATTCCTATTCCTGTACTGAGTGCGGGCGATGCACCTCTAGTTGCCCGGCTAACCAAACCGGCAAACTTTTGTCGCCGAGAAAGATAATGATGGACACTAGAGATAGATTGGAAGAAGTGGGGAAGAACATTGCTAAGAATGGCAAGTTTGTGGACGATGGAAAATCACTTCTCAACAATTATATACTACCCGAAGAAGTCTGGGCATGCACCTCCTGCAATGCCTGTGTCCAGGAATGCCCTGTTGATATTGACCCGCTTTCTATCATTGTAGATATACGCCGCTTCCTGGTAATGGAACAAAGCGCCGCCCCACAGGAATTAGCAATGATGCTCAACAACATTGAAAACAATGGCGCTCCCTGGCAATTTCCGGCAAGTGACAGGTTGAATTGGGTGAGTGGGGTGTAGAAACAATGAAAAGGAAAGATTTCACTATAGCCAGTATCGTACTATCCTTTTTAGTATTAACTTTTTTGGCTAAAGGTCAGTCAAAAAATGAAAATACCCATCATCCTGATTATGTTCCTGATACCTTAACAGCAATCAGAATCGCAGAGGCTGTATGGTTACCAATTTATGGCAAAAAAATATATGACGAACAGCCATTTAAAGCAGTATTGCATAACGATTCCACATGGCATGTTTTTGGTTATTTACCTCCATCACATATTTCAATAAATGGGAATGGGGATACAACTTTAACAATTATTCGTGGTGGGGTTGCTGAAATTCTAATCAATAAATCGGATGGTAGAATTATTGATGTGCGACATGGAAGATAAGTTAAATACCAAGGACAATTTCAGTTGCACCGCCCTTCAGGTTGTTGAAAAATACACTAAACACATTTTTATTAAATCATGAAGGGCTTCCTTTGAAAACAGCAAACCTATTTTGGTTTTAGGCTGGAACGCTATTTTCCTTTCCGTGCTTTGTAAGTGCTTTTAGGTTCTCTTGCCAAACGATGTACCGTTCTTACCTCATAAGGAATAGCGATGTGTTTTCCTTTATCTCTTTCTTTAATACGCAAACTGTCAATATCATATTTTACTTGCAGGCGCATCCATGTAATAGCATCAATATCCAATGCCTTTTCCAGTTTAAGGGCAAGAGCTGCGGTAAGGTTTCTTTTTCCGTGAATTATTTCACTTAATACGGTTGGAGCAATGTTAATGCTATCCGCTAATTCCTTTTGTGAAATACCTCTGTATTCTATTTCATCATATAAGAGTATTCCCGGATGTGTGGCCTGTCCGGGAACCATATCATTGGTAAGTTTATATGTATTTTTGTATTTTTTCACAATACGAATTCACCTCCATAATTGCAATTACAAAGATATAAAAAGTTCACTAAAACAGTAAAGTATTTTTTGGCAAAATCGTTAAATTATCACGAATGGGTTGCCCCCAAACCCAATTCCAGTAATGGATTAAGGATATATTCAAGCCCAAATACCATTAATTCGGTCCCACTAATTCATGGTATTTTGCTACTGTTAACACTGTTATTTTAATGATTACCTGTTAGGCTCCTCCTAACATTTATTTGTTGTGTTTCTACTAAGTCATTTACTTTTTTAAAACTCACTTTTTCATGTTTTACCTTTGCATTTGAAATAATATCCCAATGCACCGTCAGAAATTGATAGTAGAATTTTACACCCAAATCCTCCACTGTAAATTACTGTATTTAACAGTGGGAATGTTCATAAATGTCTCATAATCAACATGAATATAATTAACAGAAACTGTTATTTTACTGTAAAATCACAGTATTTTTATGGTTTTGCACTGTTAATCCACTGTTATTTTAACAGCCTTTTTAGAATTCTATTTGCCGGGGGCATCCTACATAAAAAGAACATCCGCCGTTGGCGGATGTTCTTTTACAAATTTAATAAAATACCTGTTTTATTTCTTCTCCAGACTTACTGCCTGGGCATTGGAAATATAATGTCCGTTGTTAAATGCCATTACGCAAACGTCTTTAATACCGCCTTGCTTGGCCTGGTCGCGGGCAGCATTGGCATCTTTAAAGGAGGTATACGAACCTACAAGATAGTGGCTCAATCCGGAGTTATCTTTTACAATTTTCAAGTCTTTAAATTGATTGAGCGTGCTCATAAAATTCTGGTCAGGTGCTGCAGTACCAAACACACCCAATTGTATTTTATATACCAGTCCGGAACCAACTGCTTGTGCAATTGCAGCAGCAGAACCGGTTCTCGGAGCTCCGCCACTATTGGAAGAAGCGCTGGCGGCAGCCTGCGCTATTGTTATGTTTTTACCATTGCTGGTAGCCCTTATGAATGCATCAGTATAACCAATAGCCTTCAACTGATTTAAATATTTAACTGCATCAGCAAAGTTGGTAAAATTACCTGTGGTATAACGGTACAACCCTTTATCCACATCCACAGAAGCCTTATCATTAATTCCGGCAAAAGTTATGCCCTCTGCAAGCGGAATGTATGTAGCAAGCAATTGAACCTTATAAATTACATTGCCCGGAGGTGTAGTAGGATTAGATGGAGTAACCTGGGTATTATTTCCCCCATTCTGATTTTCGGGCTTACTTTTCTTGTTTACTTTAGCCACAGGAGGAGTTTCCTGTTGTTCCGCTATTGGGGTTGCCCTTTTCCAATGGAAAGGATCAACCTGGCGTTGGCCATACTCTCCGGTGCTGTCCATATACAATAGATATTGCCTTTGTAAAACATCATCTGTCGTATCAAACTGCCCTGCCACATAAGGATGAACGGTGTCGCTTAAATCAAATTGAGCATTTTCAAAACGGTGTGTTTTTGGATGATCCCTTGTTAAGTTAAAACGTAATGTAACATAGGTGAACATAAACATATCATTAGACAACGTACCTTTCAAGGGTCCGCTTACCTGCGGTGTTAATCCATCAATATGGTCGGTAAATGTGTAATGCAAAGTTGTACCCACCATAAAGTCGGCACGGGTACCAACACGGAACATAAACCCAACACCCACCGGAACTGCAAATGTTTGCTGGCTATATTTACCGGAGCCATCTAAATTGAGTGAACGTACGTCTGTTTCATACGAATAGTCATTTGAGAGTATTTTAGCGGATGCCTGATTTGAAGCCCCTTGCGGAATACTGCGCAGCGTACCATCACTCCAGCTATAATACTGGTTACCATATTGGTCATAAATATCGGCACGCGAAAGAAATTCATACGATTCAACTCCTATAATAACATAAGGCGTTACATCTTGTTTGGGCAATATTTTAAAAAGCAAATTAATTCCACCACCTGCAATGGTCGACTGGAAGTTCCAGTTTGCGGTAGTGGTAATTTCGTTTTCTGCCAGGTTTCCGTATAGAAAATTCAAACTGAATTCGGTAACAGGTGAAAGCTTTTGGGTAAGACCCAGGTCATATCCTACACGGCCACTTGCGGGGCTTTGAATATTGGTAGCTCCTGAATTTATCTTTACGTTTCCAATAGTGGAAAGCATT
>DATHNK010000047.1:0-4448 GCA_035486075.1 Bacteroidia bacterium | reverse complement strand
AAGGAAAGAGCCCTTTCAGAGGCTTTTGATGCTGGTTTGTTTGTCGGGATTGCCACCTTGATATATATACCATCCATGGTATTCCTGATTTTATTGTGGATAGGCTTGTTAATTATCCGTACCATTAACTGGCGGGAATGGGCCTGTACCATCATCGGGTTTTTGCTTCCTTTTCTTTTTACGTACACATACAATATCGTGTTCAACCCGCACTACCCCTGGTATAATAAAATAATGAGCGAATTTTTCTATCACAGCGTGCATCTTTCATTTTCATGGGAACAAATTATGATGATGGTGATCTTTCTGCTCACGGCAATAGGCTGTCTGTGGTTTTTCGTAAACCGGATAACCGATAATGTAGTAAAATCGCAAAAATTCTGGATACTCATGCTGTGGTTCATAGTTATTGCTGCCGGCTCAGTGCTTATTTGCCCCGTAAAAGATTCAAGGGCTTTCACCATATTGGCCGTACCGGGTTCGTTTGTACTATCGGCTTATTTTTTAAAGACCCGTTCCAAATTCATTCCAGAACTATTATTCCTTTCCTTACTGGGAGGAGTAATAATCAGTATGTTCTTCTAGGCGGAAGCCCAACTGGCAATTAGTTGGCATGACCGATTGTAAGGACCATACCACATAGCCCATATCTTATATACCTCTTTTTTGCCTATCTTTGCAACATAAAAAACCATTCAAAAAATGTTAAAATTCGGTGTAGTTGTTGTTCCCGGTTCTAATTGCGACCACGATGCTATTTATACCCTGAAACATATATTTAAACAGGAAGCAGTTCCGCTTTGGCACAAAAGCAAAGACCTTCAGGAATGTGATGCCATAATTGTTCCCGGAGGATTTTCTTATGGAGATTATTTGCGTGCCGGAGCATTGGCAAAATATTCGCCTATTATGAATGAGGTGGCATCTTTTAGCCAGGACGGAGGCTTTGTATTTGGCATTTGCAACGGGTTCCAGATATTATGCGAAGCCGGACTTTTACCCGGCGCTTTATTATTGAATACACAACCGCATTCTGGCATACATTATTCCTGCAAGAATATTCATCTGATAGCACAAAATAACGATACAGCAGTTACCTGCGCTATCCCTGCCAACAAAGTACTCACTATACCCATAGCACATGGCGAAGGAAGGTATTTTGCCGACGCTGAAACATTGGAAAAATTAAACAAAAATGGACAAGTTGTTTTCAGATATTGTAATGAAAAAGGGGAAATAACTCCCGATTCAAACCCTAATGGTTCGCTGGAAAACATTGCCGGAATATGCAATGAAACCAAAAATGTTTTTGGCATGATGCCCCACCCGGAAAGGGCTTCCGATGAATTCCTCGGCAACACCGATGGCCGCTACATCCTCAACTCGCTTATTAAAACTGTAGCTGCTAAGAAAGCGGAGTACGTGAGCGCGTAAGACAGTTATCAATAGACGGTGGTCAGTTTTTTTCATCATTTTCTTTAGTTTTTAAATAGCCTCAAGAGATTCCTCACTCTACTTCGTTCGGTTTCGGAATGACAGTATCTTCTTTGATAGGAAAGGGAGAGTGGCGGCGGGCTTCGCCCGCCGCCACTCTTCCCCAAACAAATACCCAACGCTGTCATTCCGAAACGAAGTGAGGAATCTCAACCCAACGTTACATTAAGCCGTTACGTTTCAGTAAGAAAATATTTGTATATTTACTTTATAATTGGCGGTATGAAGGCAATAAAGTTACTTTTTTGTATTCCATTTTTAGTGTTTGGTTTTTCATTTTGCCAAGGTCAGAGTTGGTTGTGGGGGCGGCAGGGAGATGGAGGATTGAAATCAATTAATTATGGTTCAAATATAGCGACCGATAAATTCGGCAATGCATACTCTACAGGCTTTTTTGACATACAAATGAAGTTCGATACAGTTACATTAACTAGCACCCAAGTTCAATCCTATGTAGTGAAATATAATTCGGCTGGAAATTTAATATGGGTAAAAGAATCAGTTGGAATAGTTGGTGGCGTGGCTCTTTCCGCTTCAATTGCAAGCGATACTGCTGACAATATTTACATTACTGGATATTGCACCGATTATGAGTCTTTCGATTCCTACAATTTATCGGCCCCTGGTATTTTTTTAGTGAAATATAATTCTTCGGGCAACGTATTATGGGTTGTTGAAGGTATAGTGAATGGGCATCTTCCATACGGATATGCCGTAAATACCAGCCGGGAAGGCAATGTATACATAACGGGTACTTTTTGGGACAGCCTTAGTTTTGGTCCTTATAATTTAGGCTCCCCTAGTGAACAAGATGTCTATTTAGCAAAATATAATTCAAGTGGAAATTTGGTTTGGGCTAAACAGGGCATTACTCCAAGTTCTTCAAGCACTGCAATTGGATATGCGGTTTCTACTGATAAATACGGCAATACTTACCTTACAGGAGCATTTAAAGACACTATTATATTTGGAACATTCAGGCTAGTTACAAATTCACCCTCTTCTGTTTTTTTAGTTAAATACGATTCCAATGGCAATGTAATTTGGGCGAAGCAATCTACTGGCGCTGGCAACGCCACAGCATATGGTTTGAACTTGGATGAAGCAGGAAACATATATATCACGGGCGGCTTTAATGGAACTTCTTCTTTTGGTTCACATGTACTGAATTCAAATGGTATTTCAATTTTCCTCGTGAAGTATGGTAAAAATGGTAATACGATTTGGGCTAATACATCTACTGGTGGCAATTGGGCAGGATATTCCATATCAGAAGAAAGCAATAATCACATATTTCTGGTAGGTTCAGGAAATGGAGATAGCCTTGTATTTGCTAACAAAAAAATTGTTTCCAATAATGCAGAGTATGCTTTTTTAATGGAATTGGATACTACAGGAAATATGTTATGCAGCTCAGTACTTGAAAATGGAGCATGCGGGAGTTATAATACAAATCCTAAGGTCGGGGTAGCTTCCTATTCAACTCCCGAGCTTGATTATGTATATCTTGCAAGTACTTTTACTATTGATTCTGTTTTCTGTGGGCCAGACACCTTAATTCCCGTGAATTCTTTAGATGCTCCCTATATTGCCCGATGGCAAAACTGTTTAGTTGAAACTACTACAATTCCTTTAAAGTCTTCTCCCTCTCCTCTTTCCCTTTTCCCCAACCCTTCCACCGGCATTTTCACCATTGCATTTGTAGGGGCACGAAATTTTGTGCCCGCAACTATTGAAATTTATAATGTACTTGGCGAAAAAGTGTATTCGCAATCCACCATTCACAAATCACAATTCACCATTGATATAAGTAATCAACCCAGTGGAATCTATCTTTATCGTGTATTAAATGCCGATGGTACTTTGCTTGGTGAAGGAAAGGCTATCCTCCTTCACTAAAGCTGTGGTGGACAAAGTAATTCAGAAATAGCGGGAGCCCAGTGGCGATAAATCCCAATGCTCTATTAATCATAATAATATCTATATATCCTTTATTATTTGTTAACATGGCTTCTTTTTATGAGTTATTAATAATAACTTTGTATTAGGTAGGAAGCAACTGCCTCAGATAGTCGCGATTCGTTAACGTGCCTAAATACGTATTTAGAGGATGAAGAAAATTCCGCTTATTAAGTGGTTCAGAAACGTATCCCTTACAAGGAAGTTGTACTTTGTAGTGGGGATAATGGCTGCTTTAATTGGCGTAGAGCTTTTCGCTTTAAATTTCACCATACATACATTATCGGCTGCACGTGCCCTGGTGGGCGCTGAAGGCCTATGGTCGAAGGCGGAGAAAGACGCCCTTTTCAGTTTGCAGAAGTACAGCTATACGCACGATGAAATGGATTATCAGCATTACCGGAATATGCTAGCGGTACCATTGGGTGACCATAAGGCAAGGCTGGCTTTGAGCGCTCAGCCAATAGATTGGAAAGCGGCATTTGAAGGATTTAAAGAAGGAAGGATCGATACAAGTGACATCGATGGAGTGATCAATGTACTTACCCGGTTTCACAACAATTCTTATATCGCCAGGGCTGTTTTATACTGGACCCGCGGGGACTCCATGATTGAAGTGCTGCAAAATACAGCCGTAAAATTGCATGAACAGATAAGGTCGGATACTGTATCTGCTGCGGAAATAAATCACACTACCGAAGGAATATTGATCCTGAATAATCAAATTACAGGATTGGAAGATAACTTTTCCTATGCCCTGGGAGACGGGTCCCGGTGGATGGAGCATCTCATTTTGAAAATACTTTTCTCTATAGCCCTGACAGTTGAATTTACGGGTTTGTTTCTCAGTATATCTGTAAGCAGAACTATTACAAAAGGCATTGATGAAATTATTAAAGTAGCCAGAAGGGTGGCAACTGGCAATTTTGCAGGGAGGGCGAAGATTTTTTCGAAAGATGAAATTGGTTTTTTAGCAGAATCATTCAACCGCATGG
>DATHNK010000046.1:0-2855 GCA_035486075.1 Bacteroidia bacterium | reverse complement strand
TTTTATTATCTCGTCATTGGTAAAACGCAAGGTGGCAATACCTAAAGCTTCCATATCTTCATTCCTAATGGTATCGTATTCCTTTTGTTCGGGCTTAAGATGATAGCCTCCATCAATTTCAATTACGAGCAATAATTGATGGCTATAAAAGTCAGCGATAAACTTAGCTAAAGGATGTTGCCTTCTGAATTTGAATTGCCTGAAATCATTCGTATTTAAAATTTGCCACATAACGCTTTCGGCTTCCGTAGGCGCCCGGCGCAGGCGTTTGGCAAATTCAAATAATTCCGGTTTTGCGCCATAATACATGGGCATCGCGTTGGACAATTTCATGTGATAAAGGTAGTAAGGAATTGTATTCGAGCGAGGCGGTTCTCCCGCTTCGGGAGACTTCATGTTTTCAATAAAAAGGCTTCTGGAATAAGTGTAAGTTAGAAGTGCAAACAATTAACTAAACACTTAAACACAGAAGCCATGAAGCAAGCTAAAGAATTAAATTTTGAAGGGCAAGCCATTTATTGTGGTATTGATGTACACAAAAAAAGCTGGTCAGTATGCATCCGGGATGATAAAATGGAACTGAATACTTTCAGTCAGCCTGCTGACACAGAAGTATTAATTAATTATTTACAGCAAAATTTTCCAAGAGCAGATTACCATGTTGTTTATGAAGCCGGATTCAGCGGTTTTGGGTTGCAGAGAATTCTGTCCGGCCAAGGGATGGATTGCATAATTACCCATCCGGCAGATGTGCCGACCAGCGATAAGGAACAACGGAAAAAAACGGATAAGGTGGATTGCCGAAAATTAGCAAGAAACTTAAGTGAGGGCTCGTTAGAAAAGATTTACATCCCCTCGGAACGGATGGTAGATGAACGTGGTATTGTGCGAGCCCGACAACAGTTGATACGGGATCAAACACGCTGCAAGAACCGAATTCTGTCATGGCTGGACTTTCATGGTATAAGTATCCCCGAAGGATATAAGCAGAGTTCCCGGTTTAGTAAACGGTTTATAACATGGTTGGAAGAATTGACTCTAACGCCGGAAGCGAGAAAATCGCTGCAATTACTTGTGGAAGGTGTGAAGTTTATCCGCCAGCAACTATTACAGGCACTCAGACATCTCAAAGAACTATCCAGAGCGGAACATAATGAGAAGCAAGTATCCTTATTGCGGAGTATTCCCGGTATTGGGTTAATTAATGCTATGGTTATTCTAACAGAAATGGGGGATATCAGAAGGTTTAAAAACCTTGACCATTTGTGCAGTTACATAGGATTAACACCGGACATATATAGCACCGGGGAAACCAGGATAGTAAAAGGTATAACGCCTCGCCACAACCATTCTCTGCGGGAGGCCTTGGTGGAGAGCTCCTGGTGTATTATAAGGAAGGATGCAGCATTGCTGATGGCATATAAAAAATATGTAAAACGTATGCACCCTAACAAGGCGATTATAAAAGTTGCAAAGAGCCTTGCCAGCCGCATCAGATTTGTGCTGTTAAATCAAGTGGAATATGTAACCAATCGTTTAGAATAACTGAGTTTAAGAGGCATATACTTCCCGGATTAGGCATTAAAAACCAGGGACCCAAAGGACCCTGGTATAGACCAATCCGGTCGGTTAGGCTATCCCTTGCCGAGTTGCTCTCCAGCATTGCTCTGCTCTGTTTTGCTTAACCGTATGAAGTTAAGAAGAAAATGAATAATGACAATAAAATGGTTTTACCAAAGCGCTCATCGGTAACCTCTGACTGCAGCAGTGTAATACTTGTCTGTTACGGGAGAATCCAGGCGCTTATTTGAAACGTGAACAAAGTCTTGCAGTGGCGCAGCCATCTGCTAATAGGAGTCTGAGTTTTATTTGGCCATTATTCATTAAAATGATAGATTTATAAATACAAAGACAATACACTTATTGCCTTAAGCCTAATATTGAAACATAGGAGTTAGAGGGTGCGCGGGGCGGGTAATCTTTCAATTATCTGTTATCCAATAATTTAGGTAACGATTAGCCAAGCTTAGTAGAGATTCAAAAAAATAAAAATTGCAATAAAAGAGGCTCCACTCCCTGGTTAAGGAGGAGACGACAATTACTCCGGGGCGCAGCCGAAGTAATTGTCGGGGGTGGTTAATGGGCTGCCCTATCCAATTAACGCTCTTTTCCCTCACTTACCAACTATTCATCATATCTCTCCTTTTCGGCTATATTTTATATGAATTATTGTTGTTTTATTTGTTGGTGCACACCCAAACACACCAAACATGAACGAACCTGCAACCGAACCCAAAAGCCCGGACCCTGAAATTATTTCGTACCTGCACATGCGCAAATTTGTTGGCTGGCTGGCGTTGGCCTTGCCGGTGCTAACCAGTGCGGGTTATATGCTGCTGGGCGTTGAACACTGGCAGGTGTTGGACAGCATAAGCGAGTATTACTACACTTTTATGCGCGATGTTTTTGTGGGTACCCTGTGCATGGTGGGCCTGTTTTTATATGCCTACAAAGGGTATAACAGTTGGGAGAACAAGGTTTTTAATTTCGCAGCGCTGCTTTGCGTGTTTATTGCATTTTATGGTATGGACCCCAAGGGGTATACGGGTAATTTTCCGCATATGTTTAACGGGCATATACTTATAGCCCACCATGGGTATTTTGAATATATACACCTGGGCTGCGCCAGTATTTTGTTTGTTACGCTGGGCTACGTAAGCAACTGCCTGTTTACCAAAAGCGACGAAACCGAAAACCCGCAACTGGGCAAAAAGCGCACGCATAAAAAAATACAGCGCAATGCCATATACCATGTTTGCGGTTGGCTGATATGGATAAGCCTGTTGGCATATGTT
>DATHNK010000045.1:0-2779 GCA_035486075.1 Bacteroidia bacterium | reverse complement strand
TACAAAGTGTGTCCATGTTGGCTAAATAAAAAAAACAGATGCTCAATATGCAGAACAAAATGTTCAAGACCCTTACCCAGTGCATATCCAAAAATAGTAAGCCCTGCAATGGATACTTTCCAAAGAAACTTGCCCTTACTTTTAAAATCCTTGAATGATTGAATTTCTTCTTCATGTTCGGTTACCACCTGTATGAGTCCTTTGCCAATTACGGATGATACACCATTGCTCCCCGACCCATAAAGGGCCTGGCTTATTTTATCAAGTTTGGTATTTTGAGCATTCAAAGCTGCCCTTAGTTCTTCGTCCATAGATAAATTTTAGCAAAATATTCTTGTATTGGGCAATTATCTTTTTGCAGCAACATAATTATAAATTGTCTGTTTGCAATAGGTATGCGCTTGTGTAATTGTATTGGCTGATGCAACTTTTACTAATAAAGATACAGGAGCAGAGGCTTTGGGTGTAAGAGTGGAATTGATATAAACGGCTGAACAGTTCACAAAATAGCAGGTAGTATCCGGTTTATAGTTTCTTTCCGTAATATGCACCCGGGCTGTATCATAGGTTTGGGCTTTTACATTGATTGCTGCTAGAGATACTGCGAAAACTAAAATGATTCTTTTCATTGTTTTTAGATTTATTTTGTTATTGAATTTCATACCAGGATGCTGCTGAAGCATCGTAAATAAATTTCAGGTGGGTTCCACTGGATGGAACAGTGGTTGTTAAAACAGTGGGAACAGGACTAAAATTGGAATAGGTAGCTGAGTTGGAAGTTGTAGATAGGTACTCAACAATTTGACCTTCTACAGGAGAAGATGGTAAAGCGATGGTTCCTACACTACTCGCTGCTGCGAATGTGGCATTTATGTAAAGTACCCTGAAGCCAGTGTTACAGGAACTATTTTCGGAAACCGAACTAAAGGCCATTCCTTGAATTTGAGAAGAAACTCCATAGTTCACATCGGCATAACCTTTCGAAATTATATCGGTGGCCACGGTAGGATTAGTACCATTTGAGTATGTTAAATAGGTTGCGTCAGAATTATCAAATAAATAGCGCCGGCCCCAATCAATAGAAGTGGTACCGCTGCCATCATAACCTATATAGCCTCCTGCCTCCCAACTTAATACCTTATTTCCATAATCATCATACAAATCCCTTTCTATGGTATTATAACCACCCCAATCAATGGATATATTGCCGTTTACATCATTTAAAAACCTATTATTATAATCTTCACTGATAGTTACATTATTATCATATAAATATCTCTGGTTCCAATCCATCGAAATAATCTCCTCAATATCAAGTAGCCACTGATTTTGCCAGTAAAGCACAGGAACGCTCTTGTAAGTACTTTTATCAATAATCATCGCTTTGAGAACACCATTCTCCCAATTTTCAGTCGCTACACTATTAGAATTATAAAGTATCCTGTTACTATAGTCACCACTTGTAGTACTGCTTTCGTCATATAGCCATCGATTGTTCCAGTCTTGCGATAAAACCTGAGAATTATCATATAAAAAACGGTTACTGTAATCACCACTAATTTGTCCTGAATTATCATACCATAATCTATTGCCCCAATCCTGAGAAAGATACTCATTCATATCTACTAAGTATTGGCTTTGCCAAAAAAGAACAGGTGTAGATCCGGATGAAAAACTATAAGCTTTTAAAACACTATTTTGCCAGTTTACTGTAGGTTGATTGTGTGAATCATACAATATTCTGTTGCTGTAATCTTCACTGGTAGTGCCATTGTTATCACTCAGCAATCTATTACTCCAATCGAGCGAATTAGCCCCTGTATTATCGTAAAGATTATAAGACCAGGTATTGGCTGAATTATGAAATACAAGTGCTTGTCCTTCTATTGCTCCGGTTGGAATTGCTCCTCCTGCAGGTACATTTGCAAATATGAAGTCTGCTCTCTTCCAAGGGCCATGATGGGATGAGGATGTGCACCGGTAAATACTATCTCCGTTTGAAAGGACTGACATGCCTTTATAATAGGTATACCCGGTATCGAAAACCGAGACAAAATCAGTATCTGTTTTTAAATTATTATATGAATAATTTTGATTTAATAATACATTTTGTAAAGTTTGGCCTGTCACAGCATGATTCGGGTTTTGATAAATATTTGAGATTATGTTGTTAAACATTTGTGTGCGATTCATGGTTTGTGAATAGCCCGTATTAACAAAGAACAACCAGATACCTAATGAAATTAATTTTAGAAGGGTTTGTTTTGGTTTCATCTTCAAATTATAATTGCCGCATTTCGTTTGCATTGCAAAAATAAAGTATGAAAAAGTGCTTTCTGAAAAAGTCATTGACTTTTCAACTACTTACTAAATTTTGCCTAGTGATTTGGGTCCATTTATTTCCCCTAAGAATCCTACCTTTGCGCCGGAATTCACCACATACATATGAACACGGGTAAGAAAAACCTGAGAAATATTATAATTCTTTTAGTTGCCGCTTTTGCAATTTCGCTTTTGCTCAGCTGGTTCTTTAAAAGCCATACCAAGGGAAAAGATTACGCAAAACAACGGGCTTTGTTTGCATATTTTATAGACAAATCAGTACATACGAAAGACTATTTCCAATTCAATACTTTCATCCAGTCCTGCCGCAACTATACCGACAGCCTGCCCCCATCTGAAATAGATTCCCTGGAAACTTTCCTCGGTTATTACATGAAATTCAATGATGATGTTTATACCGACATTATCAATTCGGTAAAAGACAGCGGCATGATCG
>DATHNK010000044.1:0-9501 GCA_035486075.1 Bacteroidia bacterium | reverse complement strand
CAGCAAGGAGGTTCCTCCACTTTTCGGAAGCGACGAGGTATTGAATTCCCTAGAAACCAAAATATCTCCATAATCCGGGTTAGCAGAATAGTCATCAATGGAATGGTAATTATCATCGCCTTCATCATCACCGCCATTATTATCAGCCTGTTCAGCATCATCCTTGTCATTATAAAATGACTCATAGCTTTTTCCGTTAGCCAGGTAAAAAAGGATATTGTTCTCGTAAACTTTATAAATAGAGAACTTCACCTTGGGTACGCTCACAATTTGCATGGCCAGGTTACGGTTGCCTTGCGAGGAGAGGTAAATGCTCTTCTTATCTGTAAATCCAATATAAGGCGGGGGGCTGCCAAAATGAATTGTGTTATGGTAGCCCTCTTTTAATTCCTTTCCGAAAATACTCTTCAGAGAGGATGAAATAGTCAGATCGTAATCGGCTTTGCCGGAGAAGTCCCCGGTAATGTAAAAGCCATTCGACTGATTTGTAATTTTAAACTTCACCGCCGGGGTAATAGTAATGAATTGCTCTATATCATTATCGGCAAGCGGTTGCGAGGTTTGCACGGAGATATAAGATTCCCCGTTTTGGAAAACAGGCAAAGCATTTATCACTTCAAACTCATCCTGGGGAGGAATTTGAGATGCGAATTCCAACACCTTATCAGTCTGTTTTGAACTGCCAACACAGGCAAGCCCTTTATCCACACTTACCGATAGCTGGCATGGATAGCTACCACCGTCCACAGGTTTAAAAATAAGTCTTACCTGCTTGTTATTATCGGCAGAAACCAATTCAGGTTGCACCACATTGGTACCTGCAGTCAGTTTAAGTTTCTGCAATACGTTTGGCGGTGAAACGATATAGTTGAAATCGATATTCGTCCCGATAAATATGCCCAATGAAGCGTTGCCATCCTTAATGGTCCAGAAGGTTTCCACATTATCGATCTTCAGGTATGGGGTATGGAATAATATAGGTTTGTCATCAACACTGCCGCTTGTTTTACTGTGGATGAAAAGTTTTTTGGTAAGCACAACCTTATAGTCTGTGTTGGGCAAAAAAGCCTCCGTTGGTGAAAATGAAAGTTGGTTAGCTGAGAGCCATTCATACACCCCGCGGACAGCAGGCTGAATATCGAGGTAAGCGGTGCTATCCCACTTATGCATGAGGGAATCTGAAACAAGGTCTTTGTTAAAAGTAAACACAATGGCTTGCTGGGGCTGAACCTCGCCATCGGGGAAATTTACTTCTTTAACTTTTAGTTTTCCGTTGGGGTTACATCCTGCAAATAGTGCTGCAATGCAGGTTGCAGGCAGAAGGAGGCGTGCGATACGTTTCATAAAATGGAGTAGATGAAAATTAGCGGAGTTTTTTAAGAGGATAAAAATATGGAATTTATAATCATACTACAACATATATTTATTGCCTTTATTATTTATTTTTGTAAATAAATTTTTAACCGACAATTGAATCGAATATGAATTTAGCAAAAACCTCGACGGAACCTGATAAAGATATTGATAAAAAAAGTACGGGAGAGGAGACAGAAAGCCTGTATAAACAAATGGCACCTCTCCAAAATCTATTGTTTGCCGAAAAGAAACATTCTCTGCTTATCATACTGCAGGGAATGGATGCTGCAGGTAAGGACGGAACTATCAAACATGCATTTTCTTCCATGAATCCTATGGGTATTGAAGTGAAAGCCTTTAAAGAACCTACGGAAGAAGAGAAAGCTTATGATTTTTTATGGAGAGTTTATCCACACACACCTGCCCGGGGCATGGTGCAAATTTTCAACCGGTCGCACTATGAAGACATACTTGTTCCAACGGTGCATAAATTGTTGGATAAAAAACTGCTGGAAAGGCGCTACACCATTATTAATAACTTTGAACAGAATCTAACCGATAATGATACTGTAATTCTCAAGTTCTTCCTGCATATTTCAAAAAAAGAACAAAAGGCTCGGATCGAGGAAAGACAGACCCTCCCGGAAAAAAAATGGAAATACGACCCGGCGGATAAAAGGGAAGAAAGTAACTGGGATGCTTATATGGAAGTTTATGAAAAGATATTTGAACGTTGCAGCCCTGAATTACCCTGGATCATTGTTCCTTCCGACAATAAATGGTACCGGAATTATATCATTGCCAGGGAAATTGTAAAGACCCTGAAATCGCTGAAGATGAAATATCCTGAATAAATAAAGGTAAACCGTAATCCGTTAATGACTAATAACTTAATTTAGTGTTTTAGAAACCTCCTACTCCATGTACACCGACCTCGTTCAAGATATACCGACCGACCTTATCCGCTTCCTGCTGGTGGTAGTTTTTTCATTGCTCATAGGGCTTGAACAAAGAAGACACTACATAAACGAAGCCCCTGAATCTGTTTTTGGTACCGACCGCACCTTCACATTGATCGGAATTACAGGTTTCATTTTATATTCTGTAAGTCCGCAGAGCATGTTGCCTTTTATTATTGGAGCCATTATTATCGGTGGGCTTTTGAGTGTGTATTATTTCCAGAAAATTAAAGTGCAGCAAAAGTTTGGCATGACTTCACTGGTAACCGCTTTAATTACCTATTCCCTTGCACCTTTAGTTTTTACCCAACCCAAGTGGCTTGTTTTGCTGATAGTGGTTAGTGTTCTTGTTATTTCAGAAATCAAAGAAACGCTTCTCAAATTCTCAAAAAAGTTTGATAATGACGAGTTCATTACACTGGCAAAATTCCTGATACTTGCCGGGGTTATTCTTCCGCTTTTACCCGATGAACCAATTTCTGCAGTGATAAATATCTCCCCTTATAAATTCTGGCTGGCAATAGTGGTAGTATCGGCCATTTCCTATATTAGTTACCTGCTTCGTAAATTTGTTTTCCCGGAAACGGGCATACTGCTAACAGGTGTTCTGGGAGGGCTATACAGCAGCACTGCTACAGTTGTAATTCTGGCCCGGAAAAGCAAGGAAAATGTAGATGGAAACAGGATAGTGGCGGCCATGTTCCTGGCCATTACTATGATGTACTTGCGGTTATTCATTCTGGCTGCTTTTTTCAATATGGAAGTTGCGGTCAAACTGTTGCCGTATTTTATTGTTCTTATTATAATCAGTATCCTGATAGCTGTTTATTTCAGTGTGCTTAAAAAAACGATTGTTGACAAGAGTACTGAAATTGTATCTCCGGAAGTGCATCAAAACCCCCTGGAGTTTAAGACCGCCGTATTATTTGGCGGGTTGTTTATTTTATTTGCAATGGTTACCGGTTTTGTAGTTGGACACTACGGCGCGCATGGAGCGCAAACACTGGCATTTGTGGTAGGAGTAACCGATATTGACCCTTTTATAATTAACCTGTTCCAGGGTAAATGGAATTTAGATGTACTGGTAATTACTTTTGCTGTGTTGAACGCTATTACAAGTAATAACGTATTGAAGATGATTTACGCCCTTACCCTTTCAGATAAATCAATTCGAAAAGAAATATTTATTGGATTCTCTGTGCTGATTGCAGCAGGTATAGTAGCCGTACTTATTTAGATCAGGTTCCGAACCTCAACTCTTTTTGTTCTATCTCTGCCAGAACCAGTTTAATTTGGCTGATTGCATATTCCAGCCTGTCCAATGTTTCGAAATAAGGGAAGCCGAAACGGAGAATATGGTATATTTTGTTTCCAATTTTATGGTCCTTTATACACTTAACATGTATATGGCGGTCGTTTAATGACTTATATAAGGGATACGGATCGAACTCACGGAAAGCTAGGCTGATGACAGGAGAGTTCAATGTGTTATTCAGAAAAACGTAATCCGGTTTAAAGGATACCAGTGAATCGGCTAATTTCTTTTGAAACCAGTTTGCCAGCATGGCAGAACGTTGGAAAACTACATCTTTGCCTACACTTTGATAAAGTTTCAGAGCTTCCAGCATCGCAGGATAGAGCATAAAATCTTGTCCGCCAGGGATACTCAGCGATTCCAGATCAGCGTCGGCAATCAATCCATGCCCACTCCAATATAAAGACTGGATCCAGGCCTTAAAACTATTTTTCATCCATATTAATCCTCCGCCGTGTGGGCCAAAAAGCCATTTGTGGGCGCTGCCCAAAATTACATCAGCATCGCCAAATGGCAGGTCGATCACGCCTAATGATTGCGCGGCATCAATAATTACCTTACAATTGGGAGCATATTTTTTAAACAGTCTTGCCCATTCACCTGCCGGGGCCTTGCTGCCTGTATCATAAAATACGTGGGAGAAAAAAGCCAGGTGAGGTTTTATAAGTTCAATTTGTTTTACAAGAGCATCTTTATCTTCCAGGGTTTTGTCATCGAGATAATGCACCTCATATTCCGGAATGTTTTCAAAACAACCTATTCCGCCTACATGTTCGTGCTCGGTTGTAATAATACGGTAAGGGCCTTTCCCTTCTCCGTGAAATACCCTGAGCATAGACAAAGCAACCAGGTTAAGTGTTTGAGAAGTACCGTGAACTACCATGGAGTAATAACCCGGGGCTTTCCATATTTCATGGGTAAGGGTCTGAATCTCATCCTGGCACTTTCTGCCGTATTCATATAACCCCAATGGATGGGCTTCAATTTCGTCGGATTTAACTGAGAAAATACGCGCATGTTTCACTCTTTCCGAAGGAGTTCCTAACGTACCGGGATTGAAATTTATCCTTCTGGAATGAAAATTCTCTTTCCTGAACTTTGCCCAGTAAGCCTCATCCGTAGTACTTTCCTTAGGCTCCTCTTCAATTACTATTCGTTCATTTTTGATCAATACCCTTTGTTTCATCTTCTCATCTTCTGCCCACTGGATAACAGGCGGAAAAACATCCAATGAAATCCTGTTTTTATAGGTACTAATCAGTTTAAGGGTTTGCCTTATAACATCTACAAAGGGCGAATGAATGCGGCTTTCGTCAATATAATCGGTATGTATGCCAAACTCGAGTTTCTTATCAGGGCGTTCCATCCGGGGGTCATAAGCATCATGTTTGATGGTTACAGTATAGCCCTCTTGTCCGGCAATAAATCGTACTGATTCTGCCAGTTCATTAATAGAAAAGTTAGATAAAGTTACATGGTTTATCACCTTATGTTCACCAGCCACCGGTTCTTCGTCAGCTAAACGGGCAAGTGAGTTTACAGAATCTTTAAGGCACATTAATCCGGTGCGTTGTTTTCCGGTACCATAAACTGTCAACGGATACCCTACAACTACCTGTGCAAGAAACCTGTTTAAAACGGTGCCGAACGCTTCGTCATAATCAAAGCGGGTATAAAGCTCAGGACAATCCATCATTTCATCGGTTACATTGCCAAAAATGGTAGACTGCATCACATCTGTTATTCTTAAACCCCATTTGCGGCAAGCCATGGCCACATAATTCGTATCATTAATTTTAGATACATGGTAAATATCATCTGCTTCCCGTGGAAAAGGCATAGGTTTGGTAGCCTTCTTTCCTTTAAATTCCGGTTGAAAATAACCTTCTGAAATATCAATTCCACCCTGGGCATATTCTCCGAAAGAACCCAATTTAATGATATGTGTATCCGGGGTATGCTTTTTAACTGCCCATAACAGCCGCATATTTCCGGCTTCGTTATTTATAAGGGTGAATAATGCTTCTTCCTGCCCTTTCATAGAATAGGGGGCCGAACATTGCTGGCCTAAGTGATAAATGATTCCCGGTTGTTCGTATTTTATCAATTCTTCCAGCTTAGGGCTATTCATATCCATGTTTACATAATGGATATTATTGAGTCCGTGGATCTTTTGGAAGGCTTTTATTCTTTCTTCAGGACTGGCAATAGGAATGATGGAATCGGAACCCTGGGTTTTAACCACGTTCCTTCTCCACTGATTATCAACAATGATAATCTTACTATCCGGGTGCGATACAGCCAGTCTCATTGAAAGTGGCCAACCGAAGTACCCATCTCCTCCTAATATAAGAAACGTTTTGTACAATTATTTTATAAAATTGAATTTCAGGTTGTAAAACTAACATTATTACGGTTATAACCTAAAAAAGTTCCAAATATTATAATTTGGCTTTTCTTAAGTGTAAGAAAGATCTGAAATTCTTATGAAAATGTGTGAAAATAGAAACTTCCTTATGCCGCTACTACACTCGGTTTCCTTAGGGCATTCATATAATTCAGGAAGTAGTTTTTGTCTCCCGAATAATCTACGTAGCTTCTGCAAACATCAGAAATCCGTTTAGCCGAAGTTCCGTTATTTTGCATCGGGGCAAGTCTTTTAAGTTCATCAAGGTCAAAATACGAATGCACTTCTTTGCCCAGTTCAAGACCCACATACGATAAGGTGGAATATTGGGTAATGAGCACATCGCAATTGGCAATCATGTGGTTGGAATTGCCGCTGGTATATATCAGGGCGTTTTCCGGAGCGCATTCCTTGATCTCGGCAATGGCTCTTTCCTGAATTTCATTCGGGTGCAACTTGAAAATAAGTTGTTTCCCGTTTGCTATTTCCACGGCCCGTTTTATAAATTTCTTGCGGTAGTCTATTCCATAACATTCCCTAATGTCGGAAGTAGCAACCAATACATAATTATGGTGCGGAAAATCATTGTTATGGTACGACTGTATATTATCGAAATTAGGCATGCCAGTTACTACAATCTTCGATTCATCGGTTCCAAGTTTAGAGAATCTGTCTTTATACCCTTCAGAAGCTACACAATATATATCGCACAGGTCCATCGACCCGTTTAAAGACGTTCCTAAGGTCATATAAGCAGGCAAGCCCAGCATCTTCACAATTTTGCTCCAGGAGTTATAAGGATCCGTCATTCCTTCCTGTACAAATATTGTTTTAATATTTTTAAACTTCTTAGGGAATACTATATCGCTGCACATTACCACCAGATCGTATATATTACCTAAGTTTTCGGCCTTATAGTCAATCCGTAACTCATGCTGCTTTAAATATTCTTCGGCTTTAAAACGAAAGGTATCTGAAATAACTACTTTATCCAGTAACGATGTTTTCATCAGGAGTTTAACGGTGAGGCTGTCATCAAAAACCTGGCTGAAATAACACTCATGCTCCGATAATTCAGATGCTATTTTGTGCATCTGGGTAGTTTGATTGGGAGAACCAGTGAGAAAAAGGATCTTTTTTGCTTTCATCTTCATATTCAATTAACGGATGTGTAGGTAATAATGCGAATCTATTTAAACAATGTTACTAATATGTTAACTGAGTATTTCTGTAAAGTTACAAAATACAAATATCATAAATTCCTTACAATGGCAAGAGACTAATATCACTATTTCCATCAAAAAGGTTAAAAATACCTGTTACTGCAAAATGGTCCGATAAGTCAAACCGATTCGAATCCCATTGCTTACGGAACATATTAATAAACATTTTACCTTCTATTTTATGGTGCTCCGAGTCGGAATAGAGTATATAATCAATCAATTGAGGTTGGTTGTTGATCTTTGTAATAAAATCGTTGGTTGAATAATCATAGGAATACCTGCAATCGCCCTCCAGCGAGCAGGACTTCACTTCCAGCATACTCAGCATTTGTTCATAATGCAGCGATTCATGATGGATGGTATTAAAGTCTCCTACCAAAAACTGGGGTTTGCTTTTTTTGTTGAAAGGTTCCAGCAGTTCTTTTCGTATCTGCTCATATTGCGCCCTTCTTATTTCCTGGGATCTGGCTCCGCCAAAATCCGATTGCAGATGGGTTCCGATGACATAAAATGAGAAATTATTTTTGGTGGCCTCAATAAGCATAGCCCCTTTGCAAGCAAACCAGTCAGGCCCCCGGCCTTTTGTAAAGTAAATATTTTTGACAATGGTAAAAGGGATCTTACTGATTATCCATATCCCGGAATTCGTCCTCCAGAATATGTTTTTGGGTGGATTTCCCGATTCGTAAGGGAAGTATTCTTTCAGCCCTTTTCTTATTATTTCCCTTGCTTTCCTGTCGAATGCCTCTTCCATTACAATTATATCGGCATCCTGTTCTTTTAAAACCTCCACTATTTCATAAGCCCTTTCCGACTGGCCTGTTCTAAGCAGGTGGCGGGGGAGCATATAAATGTTCCAGGAAATAATTTTGAGGCTGTTGGAAGGGCTGGAGTTTGTTTCTCTTAGGGGCGACGAGGTACTATGCTGTGTAGAAGTTATTGTTTGAAGCACTTCTGTATTGTGCATAATGCCTGTTTATTCGGCAATGCAAAATTCATACATGAAGTTTACTTCAACGTTACCTCAATTTTATTTTTGTAGCACAAAAAAGGAATTGAAACAGGTTACTGCCTTATAATTCTACAACGGCACCTTCCACATTTTGTTTTTCCAGCGAAAGGTTTTCTGTGTTTGTTATTTGCATCCAGTTATCGGCGTATTTACGAAAAACCTGTACGGAAAGCCCGAATACATCCCGGAAGTTTTGTTCCACTTCACCCACTGTCATCTGGGGCCGGATCTTAATATGGCCGGCTGAATGTATGGTGCGGCATTCGGCAATCGTTTTACTGATATGTTTCATCAGCTTTGAAGAGGGTGCTCCTCCTCCCTTGTTAGACTTAGAAAAAAATTCGAGCTTTAAAAAAGGAAACATATCACTGAATTCCTTTTGTACTGCAAAAATTTTCCGTTCGTCATTGATCGTGATTTCCATAATTTTTTATTTATTCATGAATACTTAAAAGAGGCACATGAGTTAAAAAGGCCATTTCCTTGGTTGCGCTGTGATGCACAAGTCCTTTCAGAAAACTGTAATTATGAGGAAACATAACAAGCATTTCCGCCTCGTGCTTATCAACGAATGTGTTTATTTCCTGATGCAGGTTTTCGCTGGCAGGGAAATATAGGGAATGTTCCAGATCGCCCAATGCATTTTCCAGGTTAACCTCGGTGGCAGCCTTTTCGTAAGTGGCAAGTTCTTTCGGTTTAAGCACATTAAATACAAGCACCTTTGAATGGAATAAGTTTACAAAAGATTTAAACCTGTCTATGGTTTCATCCGGCACCATAGATTTGTAGTCGCAGGCCAAAGCAATGGTTGCGGGTTTTTTAAATTTGTATCCGTGCGGAACTACTATTACCGGGCTTGCGGCATTATGCATTACCGATGTAGCGTTGCTTCCCATTATTCCGGGTGTTTTCCCCGACCCCGTTACTCCCATTACCACTAGATCAACCTCATGTTCCCTGGTAAATGATATTATTTCATCTACCACGAAACCCGGCTGGGTTCTTAATTCCGTTTCTAGTTTACCATGTTTTGCCTTTACTCTTTTATCTAAGGCATGTAACAGTTTCATGTTTTCTTTTTCCAGATCCTCTATAGGTATTGCCATCACAGGAGTATCTGCTACCGATACAGGAACTGTGAAAATGTAATAAAAAATAAGCCTGGCATTGCTTATTTTAGCCAGTTCGGCAGCATAGTCTGCGGCATTGTCGGAAACTTCGGAGAAATC
>DATHNK010000043.1:0-4001 GCA_035486075.1 Bacteroidia bacterium | reverse complement strand
GTATTTCCCAAACAAATGTATCCTGCAGTGGAAATTGTAATGGAACTGCTACAGCTAACCCAAGCGGTGGAAACGCCCCCTATACTTATTCATGGAGCAATGGCCAAACCATACAAACTGCAACCGGATTATGTGCGGGCTCTTATACTGTGAATGTAACTGATAATACAGGTTGTTCATCCTCCACCACGGTGACTATTACCAGTCCGCTTCCATTGAGCACAGCCATAACAACAAATACAATTTACTGTCATAACTCATGCGATGGTGTTGCCATTGTTAATGTTTCCGGTGGCACTTCACCATACACTTATATGGTATCAAGCATGTCTTCTAATAATACCTACTATACAGATACAATTAGCAATCTGTGTCCGGGTGTAACTTACACTATTACTATTGAGGACTCGAACAAGTGTACATTAATTGACAGTGTGCTCTTTAACAACCCTGCTCCTATTGCCATAACAAATTCAATAACTGCATCAAGTTGCAACAGTGTAAATGATGGGTCGGCAACAACTACAATTACTGGTGGGATATCTCCCTTTACCTACTTATGGTCGAATGGAAATACAACCCAGAACCTGGCAAATGTTTTATCAGGTACCTACACTCTTACGGTAAAGGATTTAGCCGGATGTATTATGACAGATACTGTTATTGTACCATCTAACCATACGGTAATTGCAAAAGCAGGTAATGATACATCTATTTGTGCAAAAAACCCTGTTACCTTAAATGGTGATAGGAGCATAAATGCAGCTTCTTACGCATGGCTACAGTTACCAGGCCTGAATATAATCAGTGATACCGTTACGGTAACAGTAACTCCTTCCGTCACTACTTCCTATATTTTGGTAGTAACCAATGGAGGTTGCACCGATACTTCCACAGTTACAATTACTGTTAATCCCCCTATCGCGGTAAATGCAGGCCCTACTCAATCTATTCTTCCGAATCAAAGTGTAACTATTGGTGGAACTCCCACAGCTCCCAGCGGGTCAACTTACCTATGGATACCAAGTTCCGGACTTAGCGACAGCAACGTAGCCAACCCAACAGCAACTCCAAGTGTTACAACCACCTATACAGTTATTGCAGATAACCCATTCGGATGCCCCGGCTCCGACACTGTTACGGTGTTCGTGGTTCCGCAGATCGTTGTTCCGGATGGATTTTCACCTAATGGTGACGGACAAAATGACTATTGGAATATCGGTTTTGTGAACGATTTCCCCGGTGTTGTTGTAGAAGTGTACAACCGTTGGGGCGAGTTACTCTTCCGTTCAGTAGGCTACAAAAATCCGTGGGATGGCACTTACCAGGGCAAACCAGTCCCTGTAGGAACTTACTATTATATAATTAATTTACACGACCCCAGGTTTACACAAGCATATACAGGTCCAGTTACAATCTTAAGATAATTTTAAAAACCATGCATAAAATTAAATTCATATTTCCATTTTTGATCGTGCTGACTTCAGGCATTGTCAAAGCGCAGCAGTTGCCAATTTACAGCCAATACATGCTGAATGACTTCTCCATGAATCCGGCCATTGCAGGCACTCAGGACTATTTTAATGTGAAGTCCGATAACCGTTTTCAGTGGATTGGAATTACAGATGCCCCCAGAACTTATGTCCTTACATTTGACGGGCCGGTAGCTTCACAACATATTGGTTTCGGAACCTATGTGTTTACCGATATTACAGGGCCAACAAGACGTACAGGGCTTACCACTTCATATTCCTACCATGTGCAGCTTTCGAAAACGGTTAACCTTTCATTCGGATTATCTGCAGGTGTTCTGCAATTTGCTGTGGACGGCCAATCTATTTCATTGCAGCAAACAGGTGATCAGGCATTGGTTAATCAATTAATGTCGGCTGTGGTACCTGATTTTGCAGCCGGAGTTTATTTGTATTCTTCCAATTTTTATTTTGGGTTCGCAGCTCCGCAAATTATTCCTATTACTGCAAAACTCAATTCGTATGCCGATGCCCAGGACATTATAGTTACTCACTATTATACCACGGCCGGATACAACTTCAATCTGGGAAATAACTTTAGCTTCAAACCATGCGTAGTTGCAAACTATGTTTACCCGGTTCCACCTCAATTTGACTTAGGCGCCCGTATTTTATACATGAATAAATTTTGGATCGGCGGCGGTTATCGTACACTTGATGCAGCTTATGCAATGCTAGGGTATGTTTATCAAAAGAATCTCACAATTGGTTTTTCGTACGACTATCCTATTACAGATATTCATGAATATAGTGTCGGAACCACTGAGTTATATATTGGCATTACATTCAATAAGACAAAAAAAGCGCCGGTTCCATCCATTGAAGAATAATTTTTCAAACCAGCCTAACATCAAATTTAATATTGAACTTCGAACAACTGCGCTTGTTCGGAAGTACCTTCCTGCCTGATAAGTTTTATTTTCTGAGGATATTTTCTGGCTACCGGGGCAATAAGCCGGTGTATACCATTTAAAACATTGCCGTCAGCTACCAATGGGTTACTGCGCAGGCTGGCCACTAAAAAATATCTTGCGTGAGTCTTTTTCAGCAAAGCAATCACAGAATCTGCATTAGTAGAATGAACACTGTCGACAGTTGCAATATTTACGAACTCTCTCCCGTTCGCATACACCGAAGACATAGGGCCTTTTCTACAAGCCACTAAGGAATCTTTTGGCAAGTTCTCACACCATTGACTCAACTTCAAATAATTTACCCAATCCGGTGTAAAACCTGCATAAATATCCCCTTTTAGGTTTTTGCTCAATATAGGCAGATTCTCTTTTGTCTTCTTTAACGTGGAGCCCATTTCAGAGATGAAAATTATCGGCACAAAAAGCACTGACAGCATCTGAATTCCCCAGCCCGACTTTTTAAACAGATCGTACAATCCATACAAAAACAACATTAAGATAAGAGGAATATAAATCAATATCAACCGGGGCTGGTCCCAGCGTGTTTGCAGAACTATGAATGTAGCACCCATCATGCTTAATGTATATAATGCAACAATAAGCAAGGGCTGATTTTTTGACCTTATAACACGGTAAATACCCAACAACAGGAATGCAACAGTAAAGAGTGTTAACCAAGAACTTGTTTCCATATCAATATCTGATTTAAATCCCAATATCTGGTAAAATCGTTTAGATAAATACAAATCGCTATTTTGGAAAAAATCACTTACGAAATCTGAAAAATGCCGCTTCCCTTCTGACGCATTGTAAGGGTTTTTTAATAAAAGTAAACCTCCCTGCCCCCCACCCTGAGTCTTCATATACAAAGCGCAGGCAATAGACAAAATCCCTGTGTAAAGAAGATAGCGGAATTGTTTGCGAACAGCAAAATACATCAGCACCCCGCCAAGACAAGATATGCCAATATTTCTTGTAATAGTTATGAGGAAAATAAGCACTGCCACTGGTAGCCATTTACGCCAGGTAGCTTTAAGTGCTGGACCTTTATTTTGTTGTATAGAATCCTGTAGTTTAAAGAAATAATAGAAGAACGCATATTGAAGAACCATATAAAAGGCCTCGTTGTATGTAAGGCTTGCATAGTTTAAAATATAGGTATTAACAGCTGTAAGCAACAGTACAGAATAAAGTACAAAAGAGGGAATTCTTCCTTTAAATGCCTTGTAGAGAAGCACCAGCGCTATGAAATTAAAAATGATAGAAAGAAATTTCAGTAAAACGATGTTTATTCCAAGAAAGGAAACAAAAATGCTAAGCACTAATGGGTAAAGCGGACCCTGGTAAGATGGAAATATTCCCTTGTGAATGAAATAATATGCACGCAATATATATCCTGAGTCATCACCCCCTATATCCATCCTTGCCTGAAAGGTTAGTAAGGAAAATAAAGCGCCCAACCCAAGAATGATAATAAGCAAAACTTTCGAATTCTTGCCTGCCCAATTATCCAGCGAGCTAAAAAGTGTGGAAGGTTCTTTTTTAGAAGATGAAT
>DATHNK010000042.1:0-15194 GCA_035486075.1 Bacteroidia bacterium | reverse complement strand
CCTTCCATAAAATTCATGAAGGAACGGTTAACTACTTTATTTCCGCCGGGGGTAGGATAGTTGCCGGTAAAGTACCAATCGCCTTTATGATTTGGAATAGCCTCATGCAAACCTTCCACCGATTGGTAAATGATTTCCACTTCGGCCTTAATATCGTCCGGGGTTAAAAGCTGAGTGATCTTATGAGTAATCTGGTCAGGTGTGAAGAGGTCGTAAATTTGTTTTACCAGGTTTACTGCCTTTTCACGGGGTAATTCGTTCATCGCCTTAGCCTTCTCGTAAACTTCCTCCAATAAATTCTCGCGGAAAGATTCCTTCAATAAAGCAACCACTGCCTGGAAAGCTACCAAATCACCGAGTTTAGCCATATCAATACCATAGCAATCTGGGTAACGGATCTGCGGAGCGGACGAAACCACAATTATCTTTTTAGGGCCTAACCTGTCCAGAATGCGGAAGATACTCTGCTTTAAAGTTGTACCACGAACAATAGAGTCGTCAACGGTTACAAGGGTATCAATGCCTCTTTGTATAACCCCATAGGTAGTATCATACACGTGAGCTGCTTTATCATTGCGGTTAATATCATTCGTAATGAAGGTGCGGAGTTTAGTATCCTTCAGAGCTATCTTTTCAACCCTGGGGTGCAGCGATAATAGCTTCTTGAATTTAGCCTTGTCAGTAGCGCCTTCCATCTTCTCCAGTTCATTTTCCTTGAACTTATCCAGGTAATGCTCCAATTCTTCCACCATACCGAGGAATGCCACCTCTGCGGTGTTTGGTATGAAAGAGAAAACAGTATTCTCCAAATCATACTTGATGGATTTCAAAACAGTTGGAGTAACGATCTTACCCAGGTTCTTTCTTTCTTTGTAAATGTCCTGGTCATTACCACGTGAGAAATAAATACGCTCGAAAGAGCAGGCTCTGTTCTCACCCGGTTTCATTACTTCCACTTCCTCAACGGTCTTATCTCTTCTTATAATAAGGGCATGGCCGGGTTTCAATTCCTTAATTTCCCGGGTTTGTATATTGAAGCCCGTACGCAATGCAGGTCTTTCAGAGGTTGCTACCACTATCTCATCATCATGATAATAGAATGCAGGGCGAATACCGTTAGGATCCCTCATTACAAAAGAATCACCGTGACCCAACAGACCAGCTATAGTATAGCCGCCATCCCATCGTTTAGCCGCATTATGCAGTATATCTTTCAAATCAAGATGCTCGGCAATGAGTGATGAGATCTCCGTATTTTTATGTCCGGCGTCTTTGTATTTATTAAATAGCTTTTCGTTTTGTTTATCGAGAAAATGACAGATCTTTTCTAGGATGGTAACAGTATCCGTCTTTTCACGGGGATGCTGTCCTAAATCAATTAACTTTTGAAAAAGCTCGTCTACATTGGTAAGATTAAAATTACCTGCTATTACCAGGTTCTTGGTAAGCCAATTATTTTCCCGTATTAGAGGGTGGCAATATTCGGTTGCATTTTTACCGTAAGTGCCATAGCGTACGTGGCCCAATAAAAGCTCCGACATATATGGAACATGCTTTTTCAACCATTCTACATCTTCGGCTTTGTGGGGCTTGTTTTTCTGAACATCTGCCAGGCGGTGATTTATCTTGCCAAAGATTTCTTCCAGCGCATTTGGAGAAGCAGAGCGCATACGGTGCAGAACCGAAGTTCCCGGTGGCATATCGAACTTGATAGCGGCTACACCGGCTCCATCCTGACCACGGTTATGCTGCTTTTCCATAAGCAAGTAAAGCTTATGGATGCCATAATAATGCGTTCCGTACTTTTCACGGTAAAAACTTAGGGGTTTCAGTAGTCTTATTAAGGCTATACCGCAGTGTTCATGGACTTCGTCGCTCATGGAGGTTGAATTGAGATGCAAAGTTAGGCATTCCCGACAAGATATTACCTTAATATAGGTTAGTTTTTACTTAAACAACCTCATTACCCATCAAAAACTCCCCCACCAACCCCTCTGCTTCTTTAAAAGCTGTTTGCAAGTCACTATTGTAAATGATCTTATCAAACTGCTTGGAATACGATAGTTCTTCAGCAGCCTTTTTAATACGCTGCTCAAAAAATTCAGGAGTTTCCGTTTTCCGTTTTTGCAAGCGCTCTTCCAATGTCTCTATAGATGGCGGATGAATAAAAATGGTAATCGCCTGTTCAGGGTAATGCTTTTTCAGATTCATTGCACCTTTTACATCAATATCAAAAATCACATCTCTTTCTGCCAGCCACAGGCGCTCAACTTCTGTTCTTAAAGTGCCATAGTAACTGCCCGGATATACTTCCTCCCACTCCAAAAATTCTCCTTTTTCAATTTTATCTTTAAACTGGTCTATCGAGAGGAAATAATAATCTTCCCCATCCATTTCGCCTTCACGTTTTTGCCTGCTGCAAGCCGAAATAGAAAAAGCCAGGCGGGGATATATACCCAACAAATGCCGTACAATGGTTGTTTTTCCCGAGCCGGAGGGACCTGCGACTATTATTAATTTACCGTCCATGAAATCAGGAATAAGGTGCCCGTCATTGCCAGGCTTTGCGAAGCAATCTCAATTCTATAATCGTATTGAGAGAGATTGCTTCGTTCCTCGCAATGACGTTGTATGAGTTCGCAATTCATAGTTATCATTCATTAATTATTAAAGAACGTTTAGCAATTGCTCTTTTACCTTTTCCAACTCATCCTTCATTTCCACAACCAGTTTTTGTATGCCCGAGTCGTTGGCTTTAGACCCAATAGTGTTTATTTCTCGCCCTATTTCCTGGGTAATAAATCCTAATTTTCTGCCACCTTTGTCCTCATTCAGGTTCTGCCTGAAATAAGCGCAATGGGTTTTCAGGCGGGCCTTCTCCTCGTTGATGTCAAATTTTTCTATGTAGTAAATAAGTTCCTGTTCAAAGCGGTTCATATCTATTTTGCCGCTTATTCCTTCGGTCACTTTTGCCTGCAACTTTTCTTTTAATTTCGGTATTCTTTCTCTATCCAGTTTTTCAATTTCCACCACATTTTTTTCAATCACCGAAAGGTGCGATACAATATCTTTTGCCAATTCTTTACCCTCTGCCTGCCTGAATTTTACTACTGACTGGGCGGCCTTTCGAACCAATGCCACCACTGATTCAACTTCAGCTTCCTTCACAGTTTCTTCTGTTTTAAATAAGTCGGGTATGCGTAAAAGCAAGGGCATATATTGTGTGTTCTTCTCATTGATTTCTTTGGCAAATGATTTCAATTCACTGTAATAATGCCGGGCCAGTTCCTTATTTAAAGATGCCACTCCATTCCCCTTTCCTGTAGAAACATTTATAGAAATATCTATTTTGCCCCTGTCGAGCAATTCCGCAATTACAGAGCGGACTCCCGGTTCGGCTTTATTATAAAAGAAGGGCATGCGCAGGTTAATATCCTGCTGCTTGCTGTTCAGTGAACGTATCTCAATATCTATCTTCTTTCCACCCAAACGGGAGGAAGCACTACCATACCCTGTCATTGATTGTAACATATCTTATTTTTTTCCAAAGATAGCTAAGAGATGGAAACAGACGGGCAATCTCAGCAAATCCTTACTTAATCATCATTATCATCCGGCACTACTACCAAAGGGACTTTCTCCACAGGCTTGCGGCTGCGGCTTACCAGGTATATACCAAGAATGATGAGCACCGCTGAAACTATTTTCACCACATCCAGGCTGTCTTGTTTAAACGCAATAGCAAATAAAGCCGCAATAACAGGCTGCAAATAAATGTACGTAGCAGCAATAGACGCATTCAATTCGGTAAGCGCGTAGGTATTCAGATAATACGCTATAAAGGTGCTGCCTAAAACCACATAGGCCATGCATGCCCATTGCATAGTACCCATTCCGGAAATATTAAACGCATGAATACCCGACCATCCGAAAGGAACTACATAAATAGCTCCGAAAAGAAACACCCATTTTACCACTGTTACCGTTTTATATTTCATCATAAGTGGTTTCACCATTACCATATAAACGGACCATGCTATACAGTTTATCAATATCAAAATATCGCCAATTAAAAGATTATTGCCCGTAGTTCCGGGCTTTTTGAAAAGCAGGAGCGTAACAGCACCTGCAACACCTGCAATTATTCCCGCAATCCGAATAAGCGGGGCTTTTTCTTTCAGGAAGAGCACCTCTATCAGGATAACAACAATGGGACTAAATATCATAATAATGGAAGCATTGATAGCATTGCCCATAAAGAGCCCTTTAATAAATAATAACTGGTTGATGGCTACACCAAAAAGGCCCAGCAGCATCAGTTTCCTGAAATCTTTTTTTTCGATAGTTTTATCACGAATAAACATTCCGGTGGCCCAAAACAAAAGCATGGTAACAACTGCCCTTATAAATACAAGCGCAAAGGGATCGATAAACCCTGCCAGCTTTTTTACGATGCTGTAATTTGCTCCATAAATAAGGTTGACAATTAGCAATGCAAAGTGCGCTTTCACTACTTTACCCATACCTGCACCATAATTTTATCAGTTAAGGGCTTTATCATTAAAAATAATAAAACCGACATGAAAGAATACGCTGAACGGGCTTACTTTTATAGTCGTAGGAACGGTATTGTCGAAATAATTCAGGCTTAAACTCATGGGGCCAATGGGAGAATGATAAACCAAAGCCGCCATGGCAACATAATGCTTGGTTGTAAATGGTTTTTTAAGATAGGCCGTATAATCAGGTGACGGATTTTGGCCAATGGCCTGGTAAGGCAGAAAAATATAGGCTTCTACCCTGAAATCAAAAATAGATTTAAAACTTGTTATAAGTTTGGGGCCGCCGGCTGCATAAGTAAAAGCTCTGTAATTGGGAAGGAACAAGGTCATACTTTCCGGCGTAGGTTGAAAAGCAGGAGTGGTGAGTATGGTGGCCCAGTAATTACTGAATAAAGTTTGATTGGAATAAACCCCTTCCAGGTAGGTACCGAAACGTATCAGGCCCTTACCCAAATAGTAATTGTCAAAAACAACTTTCAGTTGTTCCCAATACCGCAGTTTTCCTTCAACCTTGGTAGCACTGTCCAAATTGCCGGGTTTGAAATCCTCTCTACCGTCAACAAACTGGGCCTGCAAAAGAATTCTGTTGCCTGAATTGGCATATTCCTTTTCATTGAGTGAATTCATTTCGTACCGGAAATGAATGGAAATAGCATTAAAGGTAGATTGATCGGCGGTATCTGTAGTTGTAAAATTTACATTGGGGTTTTCATAATAATTATTATTTATATTAATATAATTCCCGCCTAATTCCAGTTTTGTTTTATTACCTAAAGGAACTCCAAAGTTTAACTTTCCGAACCCTTCGTATGTCACCAGGTAAGGTGGCCTTACATCTACATAAAAATCTGTACTACTGGTAAAATAATCATAACTGTTATAAATAATAGCTGATTCAACATAGAACGGGAAAGGGGCAGAAAAATAAGCTCTTCCGGAGCCAAGAAAGGATGTATACAACTTTCCGAAATAAGCATTCCCCACCAGGTTTACTTCCTGACGGCCGAAGGCATTATATTCCAACCCGAAAAAGCCTTCACTCACAGGGCGTGTGGAAAAATCTCCTCCAAAACTTAAGGAAAACCGCTTCTCCCTTTTCATCCTGATATCAAGGTCGTAATAACCTGATGAATCGTTATAATGAGCTATGGGGAATAAACTGTGAATATCTTCATCTGTTGCCACACGGTAATATCTCGTTTCAAATTTTTTCATGCTTAGCGTATCATAATTTCCTTTCAGAACACTTTTCACATAACGGCTTTGGCGGGAAGTAAGACCATATATGTTGACATTTTTTATCACCATTGGATGTTCTTTACTTTTGAACATTCTCCGTTTAATTGAAACTTCTGCCGAATCAGATCTCCTTTTTATCATTTCCAATAATTTTGGCATTCCCCGCATAGCAGCATTATATCCGCTATCAATAAGGGCTTTCGGGTGATCAGTGGAGAGTATCCCTGCTTCAACTCCGGGTGTAATGATCAATCCATTCGTACCGGAATCAAGGGTATAATTTGTTTTTGTCATGAGCATAGTTTTCACTTCCGAAATAATATTGTCTTCGCTTGGCGGAGGAATATTAGCTGAAACATTACTGCCTATTGTAACATCCGGATGAAAACTATTTTTCATAATATCCAATGGGAAATTATTATAAAGCCCACCGTCAAAAAGCATTTTACCATCAATGACTACAGGTTTTAGAAAGAACGGATAGGAGATGGATGCACGAACGGCCTCTCCCAAATTTCCTTTGTTAAAAATATAGGGTTTTTTATCCATAATGTCGGCAGCTACGCAACGGAAAGGGATAAATAAACTATCGAAATTACCATGTGAAACAGATGAAGCTTTTGAGAAATACCGCAACACTTCAAAATCAACGGGGATTGGGGAAATGAGGTGCGTAGGGATACTTGTTATTAAACTTGTATCAAGCGAAAAGCGAAAGGATATCCAGGATGCATCGGGGCATTTTTCCTTAAAATAATAGATGAATTTATTATCAATTACACCTTTGGCTATAGACTGAAATCCCGGTGAAAGCACCAATTTTTCCATTTCCTGGGGAGTATAGCCTGCAGCATATAACGCCCCAATGAATGCTCCCATTGAAGTACCTGTGATATAATCTATCGGAATATGATTTTCTTCCAGCGCTTTAATAACACCAATGTGTGCAATACCGCTGGCACCGCCCCCGCTTAACACCAATCCGACCTTTTGAGAATAGAGACTGCAAGCCCCGTAAAAAAACAGTATAAAAAGGAAAATGATCCTTATACGCATAAATGCTTCCGGTACATTAGGTTGCAAATCTACACTTTAATACTATTATTCCCATTCAGATATAATTGGTCAATAACACTTTTTAAATACTGTGGAGCATATAACAACCTAGAACCATACCAGGAATAATACTCTCCGTCGACAAGAACGGGTAAAGCATCGGGAAAGTATCCCATGAACTCCTCTGTATGCTTTTCCCTAAATGGATAGGGCTCTGAAGAGAGTAAGATAACCTGAGGAGCGAGTTTTTTGATCTGCTCCATTGACAATTCAGGGTATCTGCCCAATGAGGCCTCGCAAACATTACTAAAATTGCACTGATTCAGCATATCGTCTATAAACGTATCTTTCCCGGCAGCCATTATTGGGTCTTTCCAGATCAGATAGACTACCCTCAAGTGTTTTAGTTTATTCCTGCTAAATTCTTCAAAGTTGCTTTTAATTTGAGCGGCTAATTTTTGTGACTCTGCTTTTTTATTTGTGATTTCTCCAACGGACTTAATCATATTTAAGGCATCTCCCAGCTTACGAATATCACTTGTCCACACAGGGTACTTTTCCATTAAGGCCTTTACCTCGCTCTCCGTATTTTCTTCCTTATTGCAAATAATCAGATCCGGATTGATCGAATCGATCTTACTGAAGGTTACATTTTTAGTACCCCCTACCCTGGTTTTAGTTCGAAACCACTTATCCGGGTGAATACAAAATTTGGTGATGCCCGCAACCTCATTATCAAGGCCAAGATAGGCCAGTAATTCAGTTTGTGAAGGCACAAGAGAAACTATGCGCTGAGGCGGAGATTCAATATCCACTGTATGTCCGATCTGGTCAGTGAAACTCCTTTTCATACAGAAGTTTTTTCAGCAGAATGCCTCAATAATGTCCTGCCGGGTTATGATGTGCGGGTCGCCCATAATATCCTTCACAAGTACGGCGCGGTTTTCGGAAGTAATCAACCTGGATACTTCTTTTATAGATGCCTTAGGGTCTACAAATGGAAATGGCTTCTGAATAATTTCAGAAACTTTTCCAGCACCTAAATTTGGGTTATCCAGCATTTTCATAAAGACTTCCGTATCGTTTAATGAGCCAATGAAGTTTGCATGCGAAGAATCGGTAACAGGCACCTGTGAAATATTATATTTTTTCATTAGCAGAACCACTTCATGAATTTTATCGGAATCCTTTACGGTTACAAGTTTATGATGCTTGTGGCGTTCTATTAACTGAATAGCTGTTATCTCGGACTCCTGCAAGAATCCCCTATCGCTCATCCACTCGTCATTGAACATTTTTCCCAGGTAACGCGAACCATGATCATGAAATAAAACCACCACTACGTCTCCTTTTTTGAACTTGTCTTTCATTTGCAAAACCCCTGCCATTACTGCGCCGGATGAGTTACCAACGAAAATTGCTTCTTCCCTTGTAATGCGGCGGGTCATAATGGCCCCATCTTTATCAGTGACTTTTTCAAAATGGTCTATAATGCTCATATCGACATTCTGCGGAAGGAAGTCCTCGCCTATTCCCTCCGTAATGTAAGGATATATTTCGTCTTTATCAAAAATGCCGGTTTCTTTATATTTTTTAAATACTGAACCGTATGTATCAATACCCAATATCTGCACATTCGGATTTTTTTCTTTCAGGTATTTTCCCACACCGCAAATGGTTCCACCTGTACCTACCCCGCAAATAAAATGTGTGATCTTACCTTCCGTTTGTTCCCATATTTCAGGGCCGGTCTGCTCATAATGCGCAACCCTGTTGGAAAGGTTATCATATTGATTTGCCTTCCAGGAACGCGGTGTTTCCTTTTCCAAACGGCTTGATACGGAATAATAAGAACGCGGATCTTCGGGTTCCACATTGGTAGGGCATACTATTACCTCTGCCCCAAAAGCTCTTAGCGCATCAAACTTTTCTTTCGATTGCTTATCGGTCGTAGTGAAAATACATTTATATCCTTTAATGGAAGCGACAATTGCCAATCCCATACCAGTATTTCCTGAAGTGCCTTCAATGATTGTATAGCCGGGTTTTAGCAATCCTTTCTTTTCTGCATCTTCCACCATTTTCAACGCCATACGGTCCTTAATACTATTGCCGGGATTAAAGGTCTCCACTTTTGCCAGCACAAGGGCTGGAATGTCAGCAGTTATTTTATTTATTTTCACCAAAGGAGTATGTCCTATAGTGCCAAGGATGTTTTCGGAGTATTGCATGTTTCTTTAATTAATAGTATTCATTAAAACCGCTTTTCAAAGATACAGAAAGAAGGGGAAATGGTTTTAAGAAATAGACTACTCGTACTTTAACGTTACAGCAGGCTTAATTCTGGAGGTTATAAACGAAGGAAGAATAAGCATCAGCATACAGGAAATAAAAGCCCCCGCGTTGAGCGCTACAATATATTTCCAGTTAAGGTATATGGGCACTTGTGATATATAATAAGTCTCCTGCGACAGTTTGACCAACCCATAATGACTCTGCAGCCAGCAAAGCGATAAGCCAGCCACATTGCCAAAAAACAATCCCAGGGCAATAAGATAAGCGCCATCCATAATAAATATTTTTTGAATACCCCAATTGCTCATTCCGAGTGCCTTCAAAACCCCAATCATATTGGCATTTTCAAGAATAAGCACAATAAGTGCGGATATCATGGCAATGGCAGAAACAATAACCATTAAAACTATAATGATAGCGGCATTGGTATTCTGTAGATCGAGCCAATCAAAAATGGCAGAATGCACTTTTCGTATACTGGTGGCTTCCAATTCCTGGCCTATAATTCTATTTATCGCTGCTTCACTCTCTTCCACCTTTTTGAAGTTGTTGCAACTTACTTCAAATCCCCCTATCTGGTCCTTTGTCCAGAAATTCAGGTTTTGAATTTGGGCTATATCAACAAACACCACTTGCCGGTCAAATTCATCCAGTCCGGTATGATATATTCCTTTCACATAAAATGTTTTCACCCGCTGTTCGTAGCCATAGTTTCCGGTTGTATCAGACTGGCGGGTTCGTGTCACAAAGAAAATAAACAACTTGCTCCCTGTATCAGCGCCTAGTTCATTCGCAATTGCTTTTGATATAATAATTCCATTGCCTCCTACAGAATCAACAGGATGAAATACTTTCCCCTTTACAAGGTTCCTTTTTATAAATGTCCAGTCATAATCACTTCCAACGCCTTTCAACACTACACCTTCGTTTTCCTTTTGTGTTTTAATTATGCCATTTTTAGTGGCATAAACCTGCACATGGTTTATACCGGGAGATTTTCGCAGATTATTTAAAAAAGGTTGAAAACGTTCTATTGGAGAGGGTTCCATAGAATTATTATCATCCATTTTATTGATGAGAATATCAGCATTGAAGCCCTCCACCTTATCACGAATGGAAATTTGGAAACCAACCACAATAGCGATGGTTAATAGCATTACTGCAATTCCAATAGCCACCCCTGCAATAGCAATATTAATGGTAGGCCGGGAAATATTACTGCCCTTCCCTCTTTTGCCGATTATGCGCTTCGCTATAAAGAAAAGGACGTTCATTTATGGTTCACCAGTTATTAAATGCCTTATCAAAAATATCCTGCACCAGTTGATTATCTATAGAGGTTATCAACCCATCCTGAACTGTGGTTATGCTTACACTACTGGAGAAATCAGCATACCTGCTGAACGACGCGTTAAAACTTTTTTTGGCATCCTTTTTATCCGTGTACGTAACGTCCACCGTAATGGTAAGCCGTGTAGTTTGAGATTGGGATGGAACTGTTGAAGAAGCGGTTACCGGTGCAATTGAATAACCGGAAACAGCCCCTGTAAAATCCAGATCACCATCGGTAGTAAGTGCTAAACGGCTGTGTGATGCAATGTAGTTCCGGAGTGCATCGGTAAAACCCTGCGCTACCGTAGGTCCCGCCAACTGCGCGGTGTTCTTAAAGTATTGAACTGAAAAAGTCTTGGCATAGTCGGGAATAGATGCACCGCTTAACGAATAATTGGCACTGCATCCACCAAGCAGCGTGCAAAGGACTATACCTATAATTTTCTTATACATCTAGTCCTATATTATTCTTCTTTTATCTTTCTGAAAAGCGTTCTTTCTGAAATTCCTAATTCTTTTGCTGCGGCCTTTTTATTTCCATGATGCTTTTCCAATGTCTGCTTTATAATTTCTCTTTCCTTTTCATCCAGGGTTGTCGCTATTTCCAATTCTTTCAAGCCATTTTCCTGAATTGGCAAATCAATAGACGAAGCCGGGTGAATTTGCATAGCGGTTTCCATTTTGTGAATATCATTGTCCAATTTATGCAGTATCCTGGTACTTCCTGCAGAAATGGTGGGGACATTATCGCCTTTCTCTAACAAGCCATAGACAATACTTTTCAGGTCAACCATATCTTTACGCAATTCAAAAAGCACCTTATACAGCAATTCCTTTTCCGATAATTCATTGGGAGTATTCCCATCCATTCCGGAAGGGCGGAACAATGCAGGCATGGTACTAATGCTATTATCGGGCAGATACGAGGCGATCATTTTAGCGTCTATATCCCTGTTCTTTTCAATAACGGAAATCTGCTCTGTTACATTTTTAAGTTGCCTGATATTTCCCTTCCAGTAATAGTTGACCAGCATTTGCTCGGCATCACGGGTAAGTTTTATAGGCGGCATGTGATATTTATCGGCAAAATCAGACGCAAACCTGCGGAACAAAAGTGGAATATCCTCTTTTCTTTCCCTTAATGGAGGAATAATAAGCGGAACTGTATTTAACCTGTAATACAGATCTTCCCTGAATCTTCCTTTTTCCATCAGTTGATTCATATTTACATTGGTGGCAGCAACGATGCGCACATTGGTCTTCATAACTTTTGAAGAACCTACACGAATGTACTCTCCTGTTTCCAGAACCCTTAATAACCTAACTTGTGTTGTAAGCGGTAATTCGCCAACTTCATCCAAAAATATAGTGCCACCGTCAGCCACTTCAAAGTATCCTTTGCGGGTATCATGGGCACCTGTAAAGGAACCCTTTTCATGCCCGAATAATTCCGAATCTATAGTGCCTTCCGGAATGGCCCCACAGTTGACAGCAATGTAATGGTTATGTTTTCTTGCGCTTGACTGGTGAATTATTTGCGGAAAAACTTCTTTCCCTGTGCCGCTTTCACCTGTAATAAGAACACTCAGATCGGTAGCCGCGACTTGCCGGGCAATATCAATAGCACGATCAAGTTGCGGTGAATTACCAATTATTCTAAATCTATTTTTTATTTCCTGAACAGTCATATATGCATTGTTATACCCCATTAGGGGTTTGGGGCAATACTTCACCTATCAGCGTACCCGATGTGCAGTTTGTAACACGAACATTTACGTAATCTCCGGGTTTATGTTTATCACTTGTAAAAATGATAGCCTTATTTTGTGTGTTTCTTCCAAAAACCTGCTCCTTTGAACGCTTGGAGTAGCCTTCTACCAACACTTCAAATTCCTTTCCTATGTCTGCCTTATTTCCTGTCATGGAATGTTGACGTTGCATAGCAAGGATCTCCTGCATTCTCTTCAATTTAATATCTTCGGGAACGTCATCTTTATATTTTTTAGCTGCGGGAGTAGCCGGCCTTTCGGAGTAAGGGAACATGTAGGCATAATCAAAACGCACCGCTTCCATTAAGGAAATAGTTTCTTTGTGGTCTTCATCTGTCTCCGAACAAAAACCAGCGATTACGTCTGTCGATAAACCACAACCTGGAATTAGGGTACGGATAGCGTTTATCCTCTCCAAATATTTTTCGCGGTTATAGCCACGGTTCATCATTTCCAAAACCCTGCTGCTGCCCGATTGCATGGGCAAATGAATATATTTACATATATTATGATATTTTGCTATAACGTGCAGTACCTCGTCCGTCATATCCTGTGGATTAGAAGTCGAGAATCTAATCCTCAATAGTGGGCTTATAAGCGCAACCTGCTCTAACAAGTTTGCAAAACTTACAGTTTCAAGGTCTTTATTTTCTGTGAGAACTTTTTCAAAATCCTTTTTAGGGCCGCCGCCAAACCATTTGTACGAATCAACATTCTGCCCTAATAGAGTCACTTCCCTGTAGCCTTGCTCAAAAAGCAATTTAGCTTCATTCACTATTGATTCAGGGTCGCGGCTACGTTCTCTTCCACGGGTAAAAGGCACTACACAGAAAGAACACATATTATCGCATCCACGCATAATGGTGATAAACGCAGTAATTCCATTTCCCGAAAACCGGACAGGATTTATATTTGAATATGTTTCTTCCAGTGACAGTAAGACATTTACAGCCTTTTCACCTTCTTCAATTTTATTAATTAGTTGAGGTAAAGAACGATAAGCATCGGGGCCTACCACCATATCCACCAATTGCTCCTCTTCCAATAATTTTGTTTTAAGGCGTTCGGCCATACAACCAAGCACACCAATGATCAATTCCGGATTATGCTTTTTGGCAGTTTTAAAATCCCTGATCCTTGTCCTCACACGTTCCTCTGCATTCTCACGAATGGCGCAGGTATTTATCAGCACAATATCAGCATCCTCAGGCGAAGCAGCGCTTATATAACCGTCTTTTTGCAAAAGTGAAATTACAATCTCACTGTCCGATACATTCATCTGGCAACCATAGGTCTCAACAAAAAACTTTTTTGGTGTTTTCTCCGATACCTTTGTTTCTTCTTTTTCTGTTTCAGTATTTATCATCATTCTATAATACGGAGTTCAAAATTACGAATAAGAGGGGTATAAATAAAAAATCCCCGGCTTTTATAGCCAGGGATTTATAAATATTTAACATGCTCTTTTTAATACTGCCACATATCGTGCTCGATACCTGCAATATTATTATGGATCTTTTCGCCCTCTAAAAGTGCATCAAGCCCTTTCACATAAGCACTCATAGCCCTGTCGTAAACATTGCTTTGCTGAATTATATAGCTTGAAAATTGTCTTTTATAGAATATATCATCAAAGGTGCGGCGCTCTGCATCATTTTGTTGATTGAACACGGGTGTCTTCGCCATAATTGGCCTTATATCCTGAAAATAGATCCAAAACAAACTTATTGGCTCACCATTCGGATCTTCTTTACCTGTATTCTTATTTATGTTCTGAATACGGGGACACAAGAATAAAATTCTTGGGTCGAGAACCGAACGTTGCTTTTCAAAGATCCAGTCTTCCTTTATCATATAGCCCTTTACTGATGCGGAAACCACTTCATTCTTTACAGGAACCATATTACCATTTTCATCCTGAACCGTATCAATTGAAGACAGGTTCTTTTCAACTTCAGTCTTCGTCATTCTTATCTTATAGCAATCATCCAGATCCACAGGATCAAAACCATAGGCAGTAACCTCGCCACCTAAAAGTCCATCCTTTAATATCTGAAAAAGACTGATCCTGTTCCCATTAGCTTGTTCAGGATAATATAATTGCTGATTTATTTTTTCGCGTACATCAATTACTCTCCAGATACGTGTTTGCCACATTGCATCCGCTTCACGTATAGTTGCCGGAGGAACAACCCTTCTGTATGGATTATGTTCTTGTTTATAAGCGCCGTCAATAATGTTAGACGGACTCAAAACAGAAGGTTGTGAAGGATTATTTGGTGTTTGATTCTGGGAAGGAGCCTGCGTTTGAACCTGAACCTGGTTAGGGTTCGCATTGTTGGGGTTCATTTGTGCAAATGAAAACTCCAATCCAAAAAACACCAGGAAAGATGCGCCGGAAATTTTTGCTAAGGTTTTCATAATGACTCGAATTAATTGTTATTAATTTATTGTAATGTTAACCCCTGGAATTACCCTGGAATCAGGTCCTTTTACGTGTACATCCTGAATAATGATGTGGCTTCCTTTACCAACCTGGTTCATCAATGTTTTCATTTCAGGCGTAAATAAATTAGAAGCGGAACTCTTCTTAACCGTTTGCCCGTTAACCGTTACAACCATTTCAAAGGCTGTAACATTATAAGCAAGGTCAAAGTCAAAATTCTCCATACGCGCCTGAACTTGAGTAGCGATCGATAGCTGCGCTTTGGTAATATCGATATCACCCTTTTTATTAGCTACAAAACATGTTGGATCGGGCACACGTTTTATACGGAACTTTGAGGCTTCACCAAGGCTTCTGTGACTACCATCAGGCATTTTGCCTGATACGGTAATAGAACAAAATGGCCCGTCTTTTTCATTCATCGTTTGTTTTGCTCCGTTCGGTATTGTTACAACATAACCTGTAGGGCCTTTGCTAAGTGAGCCCCCGCTGCAA
>DATHNK010000041.1:0-4450 GCA_035486075.1 Bacteroidia bacterium | reverse complement strand
AAGGAAAGTGAACTGGAATCGGTGGGAGGAGCGTATTACATATCGCAACTCACCAGTAAAATTGCGTCATCGGCCAACATAGAATACCATGCCCGTATTGTATTGCAGAAGTTTATTCAGCGAGAGTTGATACGTTTTTCTTCAGAGACGATAGAAAGCTCATATGATGACAGCATGGACGTTTTCGTGCTTCTCGATGAAGTTGAAAAAAATCTTTTTGCCATTGCCGATCAAAACATAAAGAAGGATCCTGCCAAAGCGGGTAGCCTGATACATGATGCAATTAAACAGGTGGAGGCTGCACGTAACCGGGGAACCGGGCTTACCGGAGTTCCAAGCGGTTTCACCAATCTCGATAGGCTTACCTCGGGTTGGCAAGCTTCCGACCTTATCATTCTTGCAGCCCGTCCCAGTATGGGTAAAACCGCGTTGGCAATTACGCTTGCCCGTAATGCCGCCATTGATTATGGAACTCCTGTAGCTGTTTTTTCTTTGGAAATGTCGAACCTGCAGCTTGCCCAACGTTTGATATCCAGCGAAACGGAACTTTCCCTGAGCAAATTAAGGAAAGGAGAGTTGGCCGATTATGAATTTGAACAACTGACTACCAAGGTTGCCAAACTTTCCGACGCACCAATATATATTGATGATACGGCAGCGCTTTCTGTATTTGAATTAAGAGCGAAAGCACGCAGACTGAAAGAAAATCATAATATACAAATGATAGTTATCGACTATTTGCAGTTGATGACAAGTGGCAGCGACAACATGCGCGGTAACCGCGAACAGGAAATAAGTATGATATCGCGCGCGCTTAAAAGCCTGGCAAAGGAATTGAATATACCTATTATTGCTCTTTCTCAGTTAAGCCGTGCGGTAGAGCAACGTGGCGGAGCGAAACGCCCGCAATTATCAGATTTGCGTGAATCGGGAGCTATAGAGCAGGATGCCGATATGGTATTGTTTGTTTACCGGGAAGATTATTATGACATGCAAGACCCGGAAAATATTCCCGGCATGGCTGAGATCATTATTGCAAAACATAGAAATGGTGCGTTGGATAGTGTTCAGTTGCGCTTCCAGAAAGAGTTTGCCAAGTTTGTGGATGAGCCTACACTCAGTGAATATCATAACTACGACGTAGAGCCTAATGAACTGAGAACTATTACTAGAGGTTCAAAAATGAACGATAAAAACGATATTGAAGAGCCGTTTTAAAAGCCTTCATTTACAGTTCTTAAAAGAATTTACTAAATTTGTAAACGAACCTTCCTTTATAACCAGGGTTTTATAGGTTATAGAAAAGGAAGGTCTGCTTACGTCATGAAAAAGAGATTTTTATTATTCCTGTTTGGGCTTTTCGCTTTGTCAGGTGCAAGGGCCACATATATTTTTATCCCTATGGATGAAAGTCAGACGCAATGCCTGAAGGCCTATGGCATTGCTTTTATGGTATTAAAAGAAGGTGGTTCCGTCGAGTGGCTTTTAAATTACCGCGGCGGAAGTTTTGTGTTTCCGGATGCAAGCGCTTTAGAAGATGCCTGCAAAATAAGAAATGTAAAATTTGAATTGATTGCTGATGCTCAGGAAGCTTCCATCATACAGGAAATAAGCAATCCTGAAGTGAATATGGATGCGGTGAAATTGGAAAAACCACCACGGATCGCAGTATATTCCCCCAAGAATAAATTACCCTGGGATGATGCCGTAACATTGGCGCTTACGTATGCGGAAATACCTTACGATGTAATTTACGATGAAGAAATTTTGAATGGTGTATTACCAAAATATGATTGGCTGCACCTGCACCACGAAGATTTTACGGGCCAGTATGGAAAATTCTGGGGGGCGTTTCAAAATGCGGCCTGGTACCAGGAAGATGTGAAAACCCAAGAAGCAATGGCTAAAAAAATGGGCTATCAGAAAGTATCGCAAATGAAACTGGCTGTTGCCAAAAAAATAAGAGAATTTGTTTCCGGTGGAGGATTTCTTTTCGCCATGTGTTCCGCTCCCGATTCTTATGATATTGCTCTTGCGGCTGAAGGTATAGATATTTGCCAGACCCCGTTTGACGGAGACCCGGCTGACCCTGACTGCAACAAAAAATTGAATTATGATGCTTGTTTCGCTTTCAAAGGATTTACATTAAACATGAATTCCTATGACTATACAAAATCGGATATTGACACTTCTCCATACAGAGTTCAGAAATATGGGCTGAACCAGGAGAATGATTTTTTCACGCTGTTTGATTTTTCTGCAAAATGGGATCCGATACCAACTATGCTTTGCCAGGATCATACCAAAGTGATAAAGGGTTTTTGGGGACAAACGACAGGTTTCAATGAACAGCTATTAAAAACCTCCACCACAATAATGGGGGAAAATAAGGGAGCCAATGAAGCCAAATATATTCATGGAGATTTTGGCAAAGGTACCTGGACATTTTACGGAGGTCACGATCCGGAATGCTACCAACACCGTGTAGGAGATCCGCCAACTGATTTAACACTTCACCCAAACTCAGCCGGTTACAGGCTTATTTTAAATAATGTTTTGTTTCCTGCAGCTAAAAAGAAAAAGAGGGAAACCTAAACTTCGGATTTGCCTTCTACAAAATACATATCTACTTCGCCTTTGTTTTTAGCGTGAATTTTACCCCTATAAGTGCAGGTAAAAGTATTTTTTACCAAGTCATAGGTGCTTCCGCTGATATTCACTTTACCGACCTCTCCGTTTGATTCGATACGGGAAGCAAGGTTAACAGTATCGCCCCAAATATCATAGGCAAACTTTTTTATACCTACAATACCTGCTACAACCGGGCCTGTATTAATTCCAATCCTTGCCTGGAAAACGGGTTTACCTTCATCTTCTCTTTTACTGTTATGCCGAAGCATGAATTCCTGAATTTTGAGGGCGGCTGTAATGACATCAAAGGGATGTGTTTTATTGGAAACAGGCAATCCACCTGCTGCCATATAGCTGTCGCCGATGGTTTTTATCTTCTCAATATTGTTCGCATGTATTATATTATCGAATGCCTGAAAAATAGTATGCAATTCGGCTACAAGTTCCTCCGGAGATAATTTTTCAGAAATTTTGGTGAAGTCTTTAAAATCGGTAAACATTACTGTCACCAAGGCAAAACTTTTTGCTTTGGCTCCTCCTGTCGCTTTCAACTCCTCCGCGGTTTCTGAAGGAAGAATATTTAACAGCAATTCGTCGCTGCGTTTCTTTTCTTTGGAGATCTTTCTTCGCTGTACAAAAAATAAACCTGCCGCAAGGAACATAATGGAAAATCCTCCGACAAAAGAGTTTCGTATCACTTTTTGCCGCTGGCTTTCTTTGTCAGCAATAGCATTCAGTTTATCTTGTACAGCCTGTGTAGAATCTGTTTTTCGTCCGAAAGCAAAGTTCATTTCAGCCTGGGTCGTTTTCTTAATAGTGGCTTCATTTATAAGGCTGTCGCGGTAAATCACCAATTTTTTATAATCCTCCCAACCCGTTTTATAGTCACCTGTAATACTATCGAGCATGGTCAAGTCGATATACGCTTCTTTTATGCCTCCTTTTTCTCCAATGTGTTTAAAAATGGCCAGCGCCGAATCAAGGTAGGTCTTAGCGGGTACATAATTCTTCTGCTTAATGTAAACTTTTCCGATGCTTACAATGATATCCGCTGAGCCATTTTTATCGCCTATTTCTTCATTTAACTTCAGTGCTTTGGTATAACAATCCATCGCCTGGGAATAATTATTCTCCTGTGTGTAAACGCCTCCGATGTATTGCAGAGCCGCTGCAATAAAATTCTTATTTCCCATTTTCTCGAATATGGCCAATGCTTTCTGGAAGTAAGTCAATGCCTCGGTATAATTAGCAAGATTTGAGTATACAATTCCAATGTTACCCAGATCGGAGGCAACGTAATTATCATTGCCCATTTCCTGATGTATCGTCAGTGCATTCTGAAAATAATCCAACGCTTTTGAATTATTCCCGAGGTGCATATAAATATTTCCTATCCTGCCATAGTCATCAGCTATCGAGCCTTTTTTCCCGATTTTCTGTTGTATGGCCAATGCTTTAAGAACACATTCCAGCGCTTGGGAATAGTTACCTTCATCATCATAAAGATTTCCAATATTGTCCTGGTCGAGGGCAACCCCATCTTTATCTCCAACCTCGGTGTGTAAAGTCAACGCCTTCTGATAATAATCGAGAGCCACCGGGTAATTGCTTTGGTAATTATAAATAATTCCAATGTTGTTATAGCTGTTTGCCAAATCAGCCTTATTCCCGATTTCTTTATCAATGTCTATGGACTTAAATTGGAATTCCAGCGCCTTGGGGTAATTACCTTTGTAATCGTAAGTAATTCCAATATTTTTATAAGCCTCCGATTGCCCTTTTTTAAAATTTAATTTTTCTGCTAATGCAAGTGCACTAT
>DATHNK010000040.1:0-6385 GCA_035486075.1 Bacteroidia bacterium | reverse complement strand
GACAAATATAATAAACTAAGTGAAACGAGATTGTTATTTATTGCATTTTTCGGCAACTAACAGTACATTTTACCGCATTATTCTGTATGATCTGGCCAATCTGTATATTGAACTGAACAACTAACCGGTCGTTTTTAGGAGGTGCTATGCCTTCCGTTTCTATTCAATAATTACTTTGGAAACTTTCTGCAAATTCTTATTGCCTATCCTTACCAGGTAAGTGCCTTTTGCAAGCCCTGAAATATTAATTTTTGTTTCCAGTTTATTAGCCTCAGGGGTCATCCATTCGGATGTCAATTGCTTACCATTAATATCAAAAAGATTAACCACTATTTTATCATTATTCGGAAGGCCCGAAACGAGCACATTTAAATAATTATTTGTTTGGTAAACTTTTAATTCTGAGGCAGCAGAAACCGGAGCAATATTGGTTGTAAGAGCCGGGTTGAGTTTGTAGGAAAATATCCGCACATTGGCGGTCTGTCCGGTGGAGTCAATTATATATTGATTGGTATGCCAGAAAGTGAGCCCGTCAGGGTCGAGCCACGATTCAGAAATATCACCCCATTGGGTAGCGAAAGAATGGGTTCCACTCATAGCGGTTTGTTCGGCAAAAGTCATTTGATTAAGTGGGTCGCTTGCTAATCTGCCTGTATAACGAATTCCGGGGTAGAGGTTGGTTGAATTGGTAACATTATAAGCAATGGAAATATCTCCATTCATATTCATGCAAATTCCACTATTCCACCGGCTCACACTGTCATTCGGACCAAAAGTGCTTTGCTGGTAAATGCTCCACTTTTTAGTAGTATCGTTTTGCCTCAGTTCATACCAGCGAATTCCTCCGACAGAATCTCCAAGATTAACCGTACAGGATAGAACAACGGAACTGTATCCTGTAAACTGAATATATGGCGCATGATAGCTGAAAGGCCCTTCAAGAGACCATACACTGGAACTTGTACCGGGTTCAATAATATTACCGCCAAAGGCATATCCGGCAAAATATCCATCATACGGATATGTAGCTAAAGAATCAACAAAACTAAGAACGCAGGTTTTGTTAGTGGTATCGGTTTGCAACTGGTATATCATAATGCTGTTACTAGGGTCGCCCATATTAATATTAGTATAATACATCAGGTATTCCGGTGTACCCCAGGGAGGCAATACGCCATCGCAGGTAAGCAGCCTCGGAGAACCGGGTAACTGGCTTTCCCTGTTCACCACAATACTACTTGGGAACCTGGAAATAATCAATCCGGCATTAGGGTCACCTTTAAGCATCCTGTTCCTTTCCAGTACCGCAATACCTGCCGTATCCAGGTTTATATCACGATACGTTGCATAATAACCATCTGTCCATACCGTAAACTTGGGGAAATCGGGCATAACCGGAAAAGCATAGGTCCATACATAATAAGAACCGGTCGGGTCAGGGGTAGTAGAAACAGCAAAGGATAGATTCTGGTAATTATAGGTAACATCACAAACAACCCACCTGTCGGCGTATTTATCATATATTACAATGGGGTCATCGGAGCAATCGCCTCCAAGGGTGGTCATATCAGTTGACAACAGCAAGTTACCTACCTTATCGTAGATATTGTAATTACATAAGTTAACTCCCTGCACATAGTTATTAGGGCCTGCGGCACCATTGGCATCGGGACGGTAAAACCAGTTGCCACCTTCAAAATTCACAATAGTAGTGTCCAGCGCTACTGAACCAACCTTATGTTGCACTACCGGGTCTTTGGGGTAATTATAATTCGGATGGAACTTAGAAGGCGCATGCGTTCCACGTTCGTCATCAATATCGGCTTTATATGGGCCTGTCTTCATTACTGAGTTTGCCAACTCCCTTAGCGGTTTGGTGACATGAAAACTCGTACAATGTATGTATTGGGTAGTTTGGGACGGCTTTCCTTTTTTGTATCCGAGCAGGTTGTTGGTGTTTTGCCCGGAACATAAACTTACAGATGCCATTACGATTGGTAAGAACGTAAATCTTCTCATGGTAATTGAGGTATTTGATTATTCAAATATAGGGAAATTTATTTAAGAGAAAACTGCCTGCCTGAAGGAACTGCACACTTACCCCTGTTAAATATCCAGGCTTTCCATCAACTTGGCTATTTCCCTTTCATTGTGGCTGGCGCTCTTAGAAAATGATTCAATGATGTTCTGTCTTTCATTCTCACTTCTGTTCTGGCTTAGTTTTTTCTTGCCCTGCAGATCGGTAACGTTTATTTTAAAAGCCACTACTCCATTCAATAATCCGTTGCGGTAATCATCGGGTAAGGTTTTCCATTGGTCCACATAAGCCGGTTCAAAGAAATTAAAAGAACGCTCCAGTATTTCTATTATTCCTTCCCTGTCTTCAATTAACTCCACATTTCCATAGGCGTGTACGGCGGCATAATTCCAGGTTGGAACATTCACATTGTGCTCGTAAAGGCTAGGGGAAACATAAGCGTGAGGCTCATTGAAAATCACCAGCACTTTATTTTCCTTCATCTCTTTCCATTGCTTGTTAGCTTTGGCGCAATGCGCATAAAGCACAATACTGTTGCCTTCTTCAGATACCACAAATGGCAGATGAGTGGCAGTTATTTCATTGTCTTTAGTAGTAACAATAACCCCGAAATTATATTGCTTCATGAAAGCAAAAATTTCAGTCCGGTCGATCATCAGGTGATATGAGGGTGTATACATAAGGTATTCTTTATTAAAATTTCATTCTGTATTCTAACCCGACCTATGCAGGATTTCCAAATATAACAAATTATTTGAACTTAGCTATGACCTGGATAACATTTCACTGATTGGAAAAATAAATCCATTTTAAAATGCCATTTTAAATCCCCTATATTTGCCCTGAGTTATAGCCCGGTGAAATCAACCATACCAAAAAATAAACCAAAACCATTACCTGTTCAGGTAAAGCAGTATTCATACAAGGGGCTGATCATTCCTGTTGCGATATGTATAATAACTATTATCTGTTTTAGTAACACCTTCAGCAACCAGTTTTTATATTGGGACGACAACCAGTTTATCCTTAATAATATTCATCTCCGCAGGCTTTCCTGGGAGAATATAAAATACCTTTTCTCGCATGAATTTGGTGCCAACTGGCAACCATTAACCATGCTTTCCTATTCGCTGAATTATTATTTTTCGAAATATACTCCGTTTGGGTATTTTTTCACCAATGTACTATTGCATGTTGCAAATACAGCCCTTGTATTTTTTGTGATCCGGAATTTAATGAACTTATTCCGTAAGGGTATCAAACAGGAACAAACGCTACTTATTGCCGGGCTGGTTTCTATATGGTTTGGCATACACCCCATGCATGTGGAATCGGTAGGCTGGTTATTTGAGCGTAAAGATGTGCTGTATACTTTCTTCTATCTCTCCGGATTACTTACCTATTTATCTTATCTTAAAAACAAAAAAGTAAAACGGCTGGTATACGTGTTTCTCCTCTTCATCTGCGCCTGCATGTCAAAGCCAATGGCGGTGGTATTTCCGGCTTCACTACTTTTAATAGATTATTTACTTAGCCGGAAATTCAACTCCTCTGTTTGGGTTGAAAAAATTCCATTTTTCGCGCTTTCACTTATTATAGGCTTTTTAACCCTGCATACGCAGAAAGAAGCCAACGCGTTCGCTTATACGTTTCCGCTAACAGACCGTTTTTTCATTGCATCCTACAGTTTTCTGGAGTATATAGTCAAACTATTTTATCCGTTGCATCTTTCGGGGTTCTACCCCTACCCAATGAATCCTGGCGAAAGCTTGCCCTGGTATTTTTATTTGAGGCCCTTGCTCGTTCTACTGGTAACAGCAGTTCCACTTTACCTAACCTATAAGAAAAACAGAACCTGGTTTAAAGTATTGGTTTTCGGGCTAGGGTTTTACCTGGTGAATATTGTACTTGTGCTGCAATTCCTTTCGGTAGGTTCTGCCATCATTTCGGACCGCTATTCGTACATTTCATACATAGGGCTGTTATTTATCCTTGCCTGCTTTTTCAATGAATTATTTCAGCAGGAAAATGTGATTATAAAAAATGCTGTGCTTATTGCAGGAATTTCATTTTCCGTTTTTTGGGGTTACCTTTGCTATGAACGAACGGAAGCCTGGCAAAATACAGAAACCATGCTAAGTGACGTTATCAATCAATATCCTGAAAAAGTGCCGCAGGCATATAAATACCTCGGTGTTTACTATGGTGAAACAAACAGGCCTAAAGATGCTTTTAATTGCTACGATATACTGATAAATAAAATGCACCTTAAAGATGCTGATGCGTATTGCAATATGGGAAGTGTTTTAATGTCGCTGAATAACATCAGAGATGCGGCAAGGTATCTGACCATATCGTTGCAAATAGACAGCAACTCATTTATGTCTTACCGCAACCTGGGCATTATTAATGCCGACACAGGCAATTATCAGGCCGCATTTTATTACTATAATAAGGCCAATAGGATCTATCCTTACGATGAAGGGCTGTATAATAATATCAGCCTGGCGCATGTTGCAACAAAGCAATTTGGAGAGGCTATAAAAGATTATGATTTTTTATTGCGGTTGAACCCCGATAATTCGCTTTATTATTTTAACCGGGGAGTTGCTGAATACACCATAGGCAATAAGGATGCAGCTGCCGATGATTTCAGTAAAACTTTATCCATGCCTGTGATGCAGCAGAATGCCCAATATCACTTACCGGCAAATGCGGCCTATAACCTTTCAGTTATTTATAAAGATAAGGGCGATGCCCAAAAATCAGATGAATACGCTAAAGAAGCCCAGCAACTGGGACGGTGATACAGATGAAACCTATTTTCTTTCTTTAAATTTACTCTGGAAAATAATATCCCATAAAATGGAACTAACACCATAGCCCCTGTTTGGTTGCTGGTAATGGTGTTTCATGTGGTTTACTTTTAAATCAAGCCAGTATTTGCTTTTAAAGCCATAATGATGTATGGCATAATGGGTCATATCATACACTAAATAACCCGCGACAATGCCTGCATAAAGAGGAGCAACAAGTACATTTCCCAATAAGGCCCAGAAAATAAAATACACTATAAACGCCAATGGAATACTGAGTGATGGCACCATAACAAGCCTGTGTGTATCGTTTGGGTAATCATGATGAACACCATGTATAATAAAGTGGATCCTTCTTCCCAATTCACCGGGCAATTCCGTGTGGAAAAACCAACGGTGAAGCATATATTCCATCAAGGTCCAGGCAAAAACCCCGCAAACAAACAGAATACCTATTGTCAACGCCCCGAGATGCAGCATAAAAATAGAGCGGTATAAAAAGAAAAGCACTACAGGGACAAACAGATAAAGCGGAACAGACCAATGTATACGCGACATTTTGTCAAGCATCGGGCTTTTAAACATTACTACCGATTCATCTTTATTCGAAACAAAATTCTTTTCCATAATTATAGAATAACGGCGCAAAGTTACAAATTATCCTAGTTATGAATTATAAGTTATTAGTTATGTCCGAATTAGCAATGGGTTACAACTTATAACTCATAACTTATAACTTCTTATTTCAGATTATCTTTAAAAAATTGCATGTATTCATCGCTCTTGCCATGCTTATAGAGCAAGCGATAGTTTTTCTCGGATATGTAAAACGACTGGTATTTATCGGCAGGTATGGCTTTCAGCACATCAGGATTGGTAGAGAGGTAGTTAAAGTAATCTTTTGCGGCGGCAGCCGATGCAAATTTATGCACCACCAGCATTTGCTGGTTACTGTTAAGGAATATATCCTCCATGGTAAAGTTATTCTGGCTGTAAATTTTGGTATTCATATCGGTAATTGAATTACGGACAAAATTCACTTTGCCCGACTGGCTGTTATCTATTGCTAAAATGTAATAATAGGTTGAGTCTTCATCCTTTAAATATGTTACCGGAGTGGTATCCGTTTTATTGATAGGAGAAGGGAGTGCCGCTTTCTCTTTTCCTTTTTTGTTCAGATAATCTAAAATAGACTGGGCCACAACCTTCACCGTATCCTTCGGATATTCAATAACTACCTTTTCAAGCGCGTTTTTATACGCTTCAATGCCTTGTGCATGCCCTATGGCTTTAGCCTCCATAAATGCGAACTTGGGCATTTCCGGATTTCTCGGATAGAGTGAATCTACCTGGGCGCAATCATTCAACACTTCGGCATAGTTAGCCTGCTTGTAAGATGCAAGAGTGGCTTCATATATCTTTAATATCTGCTGCCTGCTGGCTTCCTGTTGCTGCCGGTATTTATCCGGGTCTTTTATCAGCAGGGCATATTCCGTATCGGGATATTTGGTGAGTAAAATATTTTTATAAT
>DATHNK010000039.1:0-2543 GCA_035486075.1 Bacteroidia bacterium | reverse complement strand
GAGTAATATCAATAGGGAGAACAAAAAATAGTTGAAGGGAGGATACTTTTTTTCTATAACTGAAAGTTTTTTGAAGTAATAATAAATGCCGACAAAAAGAAAAGTGAATGAGAGGCAGAAATTAAAGGCCCCAAAATATAGCAGGGTACAATGGGTAAATGGAATTATTAGGCTGCTTGCCATTATTCCATTGGGGTTGTATCTTTTAATAAAGGCACGAAAAATGAGCGGAAAGCCTGCAACAAAAATGATGAGCAGTATTTTTTCGGAGATAGCGGAACTGAAAATAGTATCGAGCAATGCGATAAGATAATGGTCAGTAAGATTGGGAACCGGTAAATGGTTCAGTACAAAATATTGGCTGATAAACTGATTGCCCGCAAATAAATACTGAACTATTTTTGCGTAGTATAGATGCGCGGGGGCATCCACCCCGCCAAAAAAGGTAAAGTGGCATACTATCCAGACATTAAGTAGCAGCGCCCCATAGAAGAGAGTTAGCTCGGAATATCTTAGAATTTTTGGGTTCAAAGTATGGGATGAACAAAAATAGATATTTAATCAAGTCATTAGTACAAATGTACTTAACTCAATTACATGCCTTTTTCATTATCCGTAAAGCGTAAGTGTTACCGCACCTGAAATTTAACCTGAGAGATTTGAGTCCTTTACTGTATGGGCGAGGCTTTTAGTTCAGCTTCATACTGACTCCGTTCATCTTCTGTACCTGTGTGATGAGGTCGTTACTTAGATTGAGCCTTATTTTTTTAGAAACAAGGTCAACGCTCATGTTATCCTCAGGGTCAACAAGCAAAATTTTCAGGCTGCACGCACCGGGAGATGCTGCTGTGATATTGTTTATATATTTTGCCATATCGGCAGAAACATCTTTCAGCGGAATTTGCAGTGTAAGGCTCTTCGAGTATTTTTCACGGATAGAATTGAGCAAATAGATCTGCGTGACTTTTAATTCCAACTGTTCGGTATTAAAGCGATTACTCACTTTTGCTTTTACAAATAGAAACTGTCCGTTTTCCAGGTAATGTTTCCATTTTAAATAGTCATCCTGCCATAGCATCATAGAAACTTTTCCGTGATAGTCTTCCAGTGTAAAACTGCCAAACTGTTTGCCGTTTTGGGTGAGGCGATGTGCGGCTTCGGTAACAATTCCGGCAAGGGAGATCTCTTTTCCCTTGTATGGCGCAAGGTCTTCGAGGCCGTTTAAAGTAACAGTGCAGAAATTTTCTATATCAAATTTATAATCGTCTAATGGATGGCCGGAGATATAAAATCCTGCCACTTCTTTTTCTTTATTAATAAGTTCAATCCTGCTCCATGGGGCAGTGGGCAGGGGTTGTGGTTTGGAAACAGAACTATCTATGGTTTCGCCAAAAAGAGAGTTTTGACCCTGTGTGCTTGCGTCCTGAACAGCATTGCCGAAACGAATCAAAGACTCCAGAAAAGAAATTTTTCCATTTTCCTGGGCAAAATACTGGGCACGGTGTGCGGTTCCCAGGGAGTCGAAAGCGCCGGCCATAATAAGGCTTTCAAATGTTTTCTTATTAGCGCTTCTAAGGTTTACACGGCTCATCAGATCATATACATCTTTGAACAATCCGTTGGTTTCACGTTCCTGAACTATAGCTGCCACGGCAGCTTCTCCAACGCCCTTTACAGCGCCAAGCCCAAAACTTATTTCTCCTTTAGGAGTAACAGAAAATATATGTTCACTTTTATTTAGATCCGGCCCAAGAACAGGAAGCCCCATCTTACGGCACTCATCAATAAAGAAGGTAAGCTTTTCGATGTCGCCCATACTGTTGGTAAGTACTGATGCCATGTATTCCGGTAGAAAATTAGCTTTCAGGTAGCCTGTCTGGTAGGCCAGCACAGAATATGCGGCTGCGTGGGCGCGATTGAAGCCATAGCCGCCAAACTTGGCCATCTTATCAAATAGCTCAGTTGCAATTTTATTATCTACACCTTTGGCAACAGCTCCATCAATAAATTTTTGTTTCTGTTGAGCCAGCAGGGCCATGTCTTTTTTACCCATCGCTTTCCGAAGCATATCTGCCTGTCCGCGGGTGAAGTCAGCCATTACCTGGGAGATAACCATTACCTGCTCCTGGTACACAATTACACCAAAAGTAGGTTTAAGAACATTTTCAGCAAGCGGGTGGTAGTAGTAAGGTTTCTCTTTACCGTTCTTCCTCAGAATGTAAGCAGGAATGTCATCCATAGGGCCCGGACGGTAAAGGGCGTTCATGGCAATCAGGTCTTCAATATTGGTTGGCTTTAACTCCTTTAGATATGCCTGCATTCCCTGCGATTCAAACTGGAATACGCCTATCATTTCACCACGCTGAAATAGCTCGTAGGTCTTTTTATCGTCAATAGGGATCTTATCAATATCTATTTCAATACCTCTTGTCTTTTTTATGAGTGCAATGGCTTCTTTAAGAATGGTAAGTGTTTTGAGTCCGAGGAAGTCCATTTTCAACATGCCTACTTTCTCCACAAACTGACCTTCGTATTGTGTAATA
>DATHNK010000038.1:0-2430 GCA_035486075.1 Bacteroidia bacterium | reverse complement strand
GGGGAAAGGGAAGAGGTGAAAGGACATTTTTAATTGCCGCATGGGATACCTATTTTGAAAATACTTATTATGGGAAGATTAAAGTTTGTGAGATTGGTAGCTATGTTATATTTGCAATGCTAAATACTAGGAAATGAGTAAAATAAAAATAAAGAATTTCGGCCCAATCAAGGAAGGCTACCGGGATGCGGATGGTAACGAATGGATGGACATTAAAAAAGTCACCCTTTTTATTGGGAATCAGGGAAGCGGGAAAAGCGTTGTTGCTAAATTAATTTCAACTTTTGCATGGATAGAAAAGGCTTTAACAAGAGGAGATTATAGTGTTAAGGAGTTTGAACGAAAAGATAGGTTAAAGAGACAGATTGAATACCATCGCCTTGAAAATTATTTTCATAATAGTAAAAATACAACTATTGAATACCAGGGTGGTTCATATTATTTTAGCTATAAAAACGGCTATCTTCAAATAAATGAAACAAAAAATGGGCATTATCCGTTGCCACAAATTATGTATGTTCCGGCCGAAAGAAATTTTATTTCTTATTTGAAAGCGACGTGGGGAATAAAATTAACTTCTTATTCATTACGGGAATTTGAAGAAGAGTTTGGTAATGCTATGGATAATATGACTGGTCAGATAAAATTACCCATAAACGACGCATATATTGAGCACAATAAACAGAATAAGTTTCTTTACCTTGGTGGAAATGATTATAAAATCAGGCTTTCAGAAGCTTCAAGCGGTTTCCAATCGTTTGTTCCATTATATCTTGTTTCACAGTTTTTAGCCAAATCTGTTTTTAGTCAAAGTGATTCAAATCATACCCAATTCATGAGCATTGACCAAAGAGAGAGATTCAGAAAAAGAGTTCAGGAAATAGAGGCTATGATTGATATAACTGATGAACAGAGGCGAATATTTAATTCAGAGGCGGCCAAATTATTCAATAAAACTACTTTCATTAATATCGTAGAAGAACCGGAACAAAACTTATTTCCGAGTTCTCAATGGCAAATGCTTAAAAGTTTATTGGAGTTCAACAATAAAATCCCTGAGAATAAATTAATAATGACTACACATAGCCCTTACCTGATTAACTATTTGACATTGGCTGTTAAGGCAGACGGGTTAAAGCAAAGGGTAAATTCTGAGGCATTGAAAAACAAGTTATATACTATTGTACCAGAAAATTCAACCACTGATCCAACTAAACTGGTCATTTATCAGTGTGATGAAAAGGACGGAACAATAAAAAAATTGGATAAGCCCAATGGTTTGCCATCCGATGAAAATTATTTAAACAATGAAATTGCTGAAAGCAATGAGTTATTTGCCCAATTACTAGAAATCCAGCAGGCATTATGAGTATTGATTTTACTAAGCCAGAGTGTCAGGATGACTCCAACGCAAAACTTTTCGGTCTTTGTGATGATAAACCCGGTGAGCGTGCGTATTTGGATGAAGTGAATGGAGCTAACTGGATAGCAGTTGTAATGAATAATAATAGATATCAAGTTACATTTACCGGTATTGACAAATGTGTGATTAAAGACAACGAAGAAAAAGGCAGAGGTCGTTGTGATGGTTCATTGTCCTATAACTCCACGATTGTTTTTATCGAACTAAAAAAAAGTAATGAATTAGGAAACAAGTGGGTAGTTGGAGGCGAAGAGCAACTTCGTTCAACCATTAGTTTCTTTAAAGAAAATGAATACTCTGAACAATTTAAACAAAAAAGAGCATATATTTGTAATAGTGAACATCCTAAATTTAAAGAAAGTCAACAAAGGCGTATGGAACAGTTTTTGGCAGATACAGGATATGTTTTACGGATTGAAAATAGGATTATGCTACAGTAACTCTGCGGACCCATCCCATTCATCGCCTTTGTGGCCAAATAACCTTTTTAGCTCTGCTAAATTGCTGCCATTTTATTAAACCCGTAGGGTTTCCGATATTTATAGAAATACCAATCCAAATTTTAATAGTCGACCCCGTAAGGGGTCGAACAATTTTATGGTCTTATGTTGCTATAACTATATGATGCCTCCGGCATCCGACCCTTACGCGCTCATCGCATTTCGTGGGCTAATAACCTTTTTAGCTCTGATTTCCCTTTATTAATGTAAGTTAAACTTACAATTTATCATCCCACGAAGTGCAACTTCGAGGGTACCCGGTCAAATAACTTTCCCGTCACCGGGCTTTTTTATTTAGAAGCCGGCGCCTTTTTTGATTCAAGTTTCATAGCTTTCTTCTTCTCATTCCTTTTAACAGCGCGTTTTTTCCTTTTTATATTTTTTCTCAGAAGTTGTTTCATGGTTATTCTTATTGCTTGTTTAATATTTCAAGTATACCCTATAGGGTTATCACGCAAAAGTAATCAATTATTTCATATATGAGTGGGCTCCCGGTAGGCGCTCAGT
>DATHNK010000037.1:0-2344 GCA_035486075.1 Bacteroidia bacterium | reverse complement strand
ATATTCAACAGCCATACAGGATGCGGTAGGAGATGTATTTTTAAATACCAAACGTTTTACACTGGTAGAACGGGAAAAAATGGAACAGATAAAGTCGGAAAAAAATCTTCAGAAAAATGATGACTTTATCGATGGTTCTGTGGTTGAACAGTCGGCCGCATTGGGTGCCCAATATATTGTAATGGGAAATATTACCAAGGCCGGAGAAGACGAAAGCCGCTCCAGTGTACCTTTTGCCGGTTCAGTAACATCCTATCATGCCGATGTGGCCTTCAGCATTAGAATAGTTGATGTTTCTACCGGTGAAGTTGTGGCATCCAATAGTTTTAGCGCCAGTGGAAAAGGCAAAGACGGATTTGATAAAGCGTTAGAAACGATAAAACCCGACATAGCAGATTTCATAAAAAAGAATTTCAAGCTTACTGTATCGCTTGCCCAGGTGGAAAGCAAAGATGCAAACGGCGCGGCAACTAAGGTATTGATAGCCGGCGGTTCATCAGTAGGCTTAAAGCTGAACGATGTTTTTAAAGTTTACGAAGTAACGGTATTGGATGTCGACGGGAAAAAAATACCAAGGAAAGTAACTATAGGTAAAATTTCAGTTGCTGAAATTCAGGATGAGAATTTCTCTGAATGTACAGTTACTGAAGGCGGAGCTGATATCGCCTCTAAAGTGGCAGGAGGATCAAAAATAAAATGTGAAATAATAAGTGAATAAAACAATTAAATACCTTGCAGCCATTGCTGCCATCCTGATTGGATTTTGTTGTACCGCACAAAATTTCCAACCCAGAATAATGGTAATACCCTATACAAAAGACGGTGAAGACATACGTACTGTGCTTGATAATGATGCTAACCGCAGGCTCGCCATTACCAAGGTGCAGCAGGCACTTGATACAAAAGGGTACAATACTGTCGATTTTATCGGGAAACTGAATTCGGCCAGGGATAATCATCTGTTTACATCCGATAATCAAACAGACATTAAATCTCAGATAATTGAAATGTCGGGATGTGATATTTATGTGGTTGTAGAAATATCCGGACTAAGTGATAATGACGGTTCAGCGGCATCGGTTACACTTTCCTCTTATGATGTAAGTACCGGTAATTCACTCTCCAGCGCAGTAGGAAATTCAGGGAAATTTTTCACCAATGATATGGCACACCTTACCTCACGCGCGGTGGATAAATGCATGGATGACTTTGTATCGGGTATGGATGCCCGGTTTGCAGTGATTGAAAAAACAGGACATTCCGTATTGCTTGACCTATCATTTGCCGATGGTTCTTCCAACAATATGGATGCGGAAGTGGGAAACCCTAAAACTGCTTTATCTGATATGCTGGAAAACTGGGTCTCAAAAAACTCTATGAATGGCAACTATCACATACAAGGCAAAACCAGCCTGAAAATGATCTTTGACGAAGTAAATATACCATTAAGGGATATGAATAACAATATCTATTCCTCCAATAAATTTTCATCGGACCTTTCCAAATACCTGAAAACGCTTGGGCTTTCATCTTCCCAGGAGGTAAAAGGGGGAGTTATATACGTAACCATAAATTAACACTATGAAACTACGATTTTCATTGTTGACCGGATTGATCTTTCTATCCGGAATGCATGTTGCTACAGCGCAAACAAAAAGTTCCGATATGACTTTAGGGTTGCTTATGCCGGATTCATCGGCCGATATGAATAAGGCTACTATAACCAAACTGGGCACTAAAATTGTTCAGATGATCAATAATTCCGACCAGGTTATTTATGGAACCTGTAATTCTATTGTAGTATATCCGGTTATTTCCATAGATGAATCGGGAGTGGTTTCCGGCGGCATGCAAAACATAACTGTAACGACAGTTGAAATTTCGTTTTTCATACGTGACCTGGGCTCGAAGGTTGTATATAATTCCATCACAAAAAAATTAAAAGGAAGTGGAAGCAATAAAATGCAATCCATTGCCAATGCCATTAACCAGATTAAACCGGCGGATGACATATACCAGAAATTTATTGCAGATGCTAAAACAAAAATTGTAAAATATTACACAGATAACTGCCCAACCATTATGCACAAAGCAGATAATTTGGCTGCTAAGGAAGATTATGAACAAGCCATAAGCATGCTGGAATCGGTGCCAACTTCAGCCCCTTGTTCCAAAGATGCGGAAACAAAAGCTATTGCCATATATAAAAAAGCAATGAACGTGATTTGCGCCATTTATATTAAGCGTGCAAAGGAAGCAATTGCAGTTAACGATTTTAATGCTGCAGTGGAGGCCCTTGATGTGGTTGACCCCAACTCCAATTGTGCACCTGAAGCCAATAAAC
>DATHNK010000036.1:0-11887 GCA_035486075.1 Bacteroidia bacterium | reverse complement strand
CTGCCCTCCGTTTCCGGAGTATCCTGAAACTCCATTTCCGGCAATGGTTTCAATTATTTGAGCATTCAATAAAAAGGGGAAAGCAATTAAAAAAAGTAATAGTTTTTTCATGGCTGAATGGTTTTATTATTCAAAGTTAACAAATAAAAGCTTTCAGAGTGCTACCCTTCCACGGCATCTGCATTGATACCCTGTAAGCGCAAAACAGAGCGAACTTTCCAGCCATAAAAAGCCAGGTAGGCATAGCAAAATACCGGAACTATATAAGCAATATGGGCATTAGAATTATCTACAATATAGCCTTGTAATGGCGGTATACAAGCACCTCCCAGGATCATCATTACAAGAAGGGACGAGCCCTGGGTCGTAAATTTTCCCAACCCTGCAATAGCCAAGGTAAATATGCAAGGCCACATTACGGAGCAAAATAAACCTCCACTTATAAAGGAAAATAAGGCAAGTGTCCCGCTTGTGCATAATCCCAATACCATCATAGCTGCAGAAGCACAACTGAACAATATTAGAGTGGTGGCAGGCTTGTCTTTTCCAATGAAAAAAATGATTATGGCAAACACTATAAATGGGACATAGTACACATACTCTGAAATATCATTGTGGCTTAAATAGTTTACCCCGGCTATTACACCAAATGCAATAAAAGGTACTACCACATTCATAATATTTTTCCATGTTTTCGTAAGATTGAAAACCATGAGCGAGCCTCTCCAGCGGCCAATCATAAGGCTTCCCCAAAAAAGAGATACATAGGGTGCGATCTTATCCACACCTATTCCTTTTATGGAGGGCATCTGTAAAAGCTTGCCGAGATTGCTTCCGGTTGTAACTTCCACACCCACATAAAAGAAAATAGCCGCCATGCCCAAAGTCAGTTGGGGATACTTTAAGGCCCCCAAGCTTTTTTCTGTATGCTCGTGCATAGTTATAGGGGGTAACTTTGATAAACTTAGTACCAAAGCAGAAAGCAATAACATTCCGCAAAGTATCATGGATGGCAATTTTACCGCATTTATATCAGCATGAGTGGATGTAGCAGATACTTGTCCGAATAAGGCGAGGCTTAATAATACGGGACCAATGGTAGTTCCAAAGGAATTAACTCCACCCGCAAGGCTTAGCCGGTGAGAGCCTGTGGTAGAGTTTCCAAGTGCAATTACATAAGGATTGGCAACTATTTGCTGCAAAGTGAATCCGAGGCCTACTGTGAACAAACAGGTAAGTAACAAGGGATAAGAATTTGAATTGGCCGCCGGAATAAAACCAATCGCTCCAACTGCAGAAATAAGCAGTCCTATTACCAGTCCCTTTTTGTAACCGATCTTCCCAAGCGGGTCTCCTACGAAGTAGGAAAGCAGAAAATATACAATGGAACCAAAGAAATAGGAAATATAGAATGCCCACTCTACCAGTTGGGCCCGGAATTGAGTAAGATGGAAAAGGTCTTTAAATAGAGGGGTAAGAATACCATTTGATGCCGCTACAAACCCCCAAAAGAAAAAAATACTGATGAGTGTTATGAGTGATGATACCCTGGAGTTATTCATAAAAATGATTTTATGCGGCTAAAAGTAAACATTTTAGCTTGTACAGGGAATTATTCAATACTGGGAAAAGATACCCTATCAGGGAGTGGTACCAGCTGGGATCGAACCAGCGACGCAAGGATTTTCAGTCCTTCGCTCTACCAGCTGAGCTATGGTACCTCTAAAAATCAGGAGCGCAAAAGTAAGAAATAAATCATATTGCAATAAAATAGTAGCAATACTTTAGCAAGAATAGCTGAATTATGTAGCCATTTATGTAGCTTTGGTGCGATTATTAAAGTATGAATCTTGTAATAGACATAGGTAATTCGAGGGTGAAAACCGGTATTTTTGCAAAAGGCAAATTGTTGAAGAACAATACATACAATTCTTTTAACCTTACTGCTTTAAAATCTATCTTCCTGGAAAATCATGGGATTGAGAACTCTATTCTGTGCAGTGTAAAAAAATATCCGGCTACCTTTAAAAGGTTCTTATCGCAAAAAACGAATTTCATTGAGCTTACGTACCAAACTCCTATTCCGATCAGGAATACGTATAAGACACCTCAAACACTAGGGATGGACCGTTTGGCAGCCGTTTGTGGCGCATATTCTTTATATAGGGAGAAAAATATTTTGGTAGTAAATACAGGCACTTGTATTACATATGACTTCCTGGACAATAAAGGACAATATAGAGGTGGCAGCATATCCCCCGGCTTGGATATACGGTATAAGGCTCTTCACACGTTTACAGGTGGATTGCCTTTGATAACTCCTGACACGGGCTTTAAAAAACTTACCGGAACTACTACCACTGAGGCCATAAGGTCAGGGGTGCAGGTGGGGATTGTAAAGGAAGTCGAAGGTATTATAAGGGAATATCAGTCTAACTGGAAGGATTTAACCGTAATACTCACCGGTGGCTCTATGCAATGGATGTTAAAAAGTCTTAAAATCAAAATAAAAGGCGAACCATACTTGGTGCTTACAGGACTTAATGTAATTTTGTCGCCTTTTGAAAAACAAGACACTCTTGCATAAGCCTTCAGATTTCAGTAAAATAATGAGCAAAGCCTTCCATTCAGTTCCCATATCAATAGTAGTATTGTCCTTATTTGGTGCAGGGTTTGCTTCAGCTCAGTCAAGCGATATTTCGCCTTATTCACGGTATGGCATCGGTGACCTGCAAGACCAAAGCAGTGTACTTAACTTCTCTATGGGGGGAACTGGTATTGCTTATCATAATGATGAAAGCACCCCGTTCTTCATTAACTTGAAGAATCCGGCTTCTTATGCTTATAGTTTTATTCCTGTGGAAGACAGTGCCGGAAAGGGCGGATTAAAGATGGCTGCTTTTGAAGCGGGTGTTCAGGATAATATATTGAGCCTTACCACTCAGGGACAAACCATTCACAGTAATAATGCCTACCTGGCTTATGTAGCGCTTAATATACCAATAAGCAAGCATTTCGGGCTCGGTATGGGGCTTACTCCTGTTAGTACAACAGGTTATAATATTACCACCAGCAGCTATATTGACAGTACTACACCAAGTAAACAGATCGTGCCATCAAGTACAGCTGTTCAAACTCAATACCAAGGTATTGGCGGTGTTAATAAAGTTTTTGTAGGACTGGCTTGGGCACCCAGCAAGAGTTTTTCAATTGGGGGCAACTTGTCTTACCTCTTTGGAAACCTTACAAATGAAGAGGATATTTACTACCCCGGCAATGTTTCGGCATTCAACTCATTTAAAATTGAAAATGTTGGCATACATTCTTTTGATGCTGATTTTGGTATGATGTTCAACCAGAAACTTTGGGGCGACTGGAGCATTACAATCGGGGCAACCATTGCTCCATCCTTTAATATTTCTTCTAACTATACCCTTTTTGCCGGACCTCAATTTGTTAACGGCGCCGGTGTATATACTATGGATACCATACAGGATAGTAACGCCAACGGTAAAATTAAGATTCCATTATCCTATGGAGTTGGAATAACAATTAAGAAGGGTGAACACTGGACCATTTCCATTGACAGAAGCGGGCAGAACTGGAGCCAGTATTCTTTCTTCGGACAGACAGAAAACCTTACGGACAGTTACAAATGGGGTGTGGGATTGCAATATGTTCCTAATAAGGTATATCCTAAAAATTTCCTGCAAAGAGTACATTACCGGTTAGGATTCTCTTATGGCCAGAATTATCTGGATCTTTACAATACTCCATTGATTGATAAAAGTTTCTCAGCAGGCATTGGAGTTCCTGTAGGGCCTTCCAATCCATTTAACCACCCCGCAGTTGTAAATATCGGTGTGCAGTTTGGTTATTTAGGAACCACCACCAACAACCTTCTCCTGGAGAACTATGTAAAAATTATGGTTGGCTTCACCTTTGACGACCATTGGTTCGAGAAGCGTAAGTTCCAGTAATATTTTCATTTATTATTGCCGGTCGGGCTCCGACTTATTGCCAGTCCGGCCCCTACTTATTGCCAGTCCGGCCCGGACCTTTGTTTTACACATTTATACGTTTTTACGATATATGGGATTGTGTCAAACAACTTTGTAGTATATCATGTAATCAAATAGTTATGTGTATTTGACACTATGGTTGCTTGACAATGTGTCAAACAAACGGGGGCAGACTCGGACGGATAGTTAATGACGTGGGTATAGTCATGCTGAACTTGTTTCAGCATCCCAAACAATGAAATTAATCGGAGCCATTTTACACTTTGTTTTACACTTTTTTTGGCCCGGTCAATGACTTTTCAGGAACTCAATAATGTATGTTTTACCTTTGGCGTATGTAAAATTGAGTGTAAAATAAAACCATTTTGCTGGCGAATGAAACCGCTTGCAAGCAACTCCATAGAAGGGGAACGGGAATTTATTCTCTATAAACTATAAGAGATAAGCCCAACCGAAAAGATACCATGAATAAATGGTATACCATTAAATAGTGGGACCGAATTAGTGGTAGTCAAATGCCCGACCCTCCTTCACTAAAGTTACGGCGGATGAAGCAGGCAAATATTGCTGTTCGTCATTGCGAGGCTCCGCGAAGCAATCCCTTTTGCAATAGGAGTAGAGATTGCTTCGCGGAGCCTCGCAATGACGTGAATATCGCTATAATCAAGCGAGTTAATTAACCTTAATCGCCTTAAACCTGGAAGTGTGCGCACTGAAATACCCCAGCGCATTATTGGAGATATTGGAAATGGGATTGTAGGGCGTAACATTGGTATTGCCTGATGCCTCGCGGAACGTACTGAAGTATTGGTATGTGCCATTATCAATGCATTGCATTTCCACCCGCACGCTGTCTCCAATATGCAGAGAGGTATCGGAACGCATGGTGTAGTTTACAAAGCGTCCGTTGTCGTATTGGTCATCGGTGATAAAAATGCGGGTGACTATAGAATCATTGCGGGTTTCGACAAAACGGTAATAATTGGTTACGGCAGCAGGGTCGAGGAAAATAGCTTGTGGATAAAGGTTTGTGTCCCTGAATCCGATTTGCTGATAGGATATAAGTGTATCAAACGTAACCGGCTGTGGCATGGCACTGGATGAGGTATAGGTCTGCCCGCTTGCAATAACTGTAAGGTTATAGGTTCTTCCGGGAGTGCCAATTATTTTTTTTGTGCGGTAAGTGCCTGGGATGGTTTCAACAAGCGTATCGATATTGCCTGCATTATCTGAAATAGAAATGAATGCACCGCTGACGGGAGGAAAAGTGTTAGGCTCACTGAAGTTCACAGTCTGGCTTAGCGTAACAAGGTATGGGCCGGGCTGGTCATTTACATTACCTACAATTACAATAGCGGGCGATGCGGAATTCAGATCTACATTAATTACTTTCTGGCAACCCCAAAAAGTGAAAAGTGAAAAACTAAAAATGAAAAATAAAAAGCGCAGAGCACTTTTAGTTTTTAATTTACAGTTGCTGGTTCTCATTAGAATTTAAAATTATAAGAAACAGAAGGAATAATTCCGAAGAGGGAAGTGAGTACCGCCTGCGTTTCCTGGGAGTTATTCGGATTCTGTTGGAAGGTTATGGTGTAGGCGTTCCAGCGGTCGTACACATTATATATGGAGAACGACCACTCGGCCTGGTAATGCGGATGTTTTTTACAATGATATGTTGCTCCCACATCCATACGGTCGTAGGCTGGCATGCGGTATCCATTGCGGGATGTGTAATAGTAAACAACATTATCATTCACTTCATATTTTCCGCTCGGGAAAGTAACAGGATAGCCTGTATTGTATATCCATGTGGCGGAAAAGGACCATTTCTCACTCAAGTCATAGATCACTACCACATCCACATCGTTGGTAATGTCCTGCCTTGCTGGGTACCAGTCTCCGTTATTGACACCGGGTATCTGCAACTCTGTTTTAGAAAGCGTATAACCCAGCCATCCGGTTAATTTTCCATATTTTCTTTTTACAAAAAACTCCGCTCCATACGATTTGCCCTGCCCGAAGAGCAACTGGCTTTCCACATTTTCGTTTAAGTTGAGCTGTGCGCCATTCTTATAATCGATCTGGTTTTGCATAGCCTTATAATATGTTTCTACCGAAAATTCATATTTATTATTTAAAAAATTACGGTAATACCCGATTGAGACCTGGTCGGCAATTTCCGGTTTTACATTATTGCTGCTGGGAATCCAAAGGTCGGTTGGGTTGGAAGATGTTGAATTGGAAAGCAAATGCATGTTCTGCACGTTACGGTCGTAAGATATCTTTACCGATGAAACTTCATTCAGAAGATAGGTTGCATTGAAACGTGGCTCCGGGTTAATATAGGTCTTCACAAATTGGGCGGTGGAGTATTTTGCGGAATCGTTGGCAATTCCGTTCCCGTCATAGGTGTAAAAAGTACCTGGCCCCAACAGGCTGAAGGAAGTAACACGTATTCCGGCAACAAATTTTATGCGGTCGCTCACTTTGAATTCATCGGATGCGAACACCGAATTTTCAAGCGCATAGCGGCTTTCTATGTGTGTGCTGTTAATGTTGGAATCGTTCGAAGTAATATTGCCCGGAAGGATAGTATGGTATATAACATTAAAGCCAAATATAATTTTATTTTTTGAATTCGGATAATACTGGAATTCCTCTTTCAGGTTCAAATCGCGGATGGTAGACTGTATTCCTATATTCAAACTGGCAGAAGTAATGTCAATATTATAATTGTAGTTGCTGTAAATTAAAGAAGTGTTGGAAAAAAGTTTCGCCCCGAAAATATGGTTCCAGCGGAGCGTTCCGGTTGCATTTCCCCAGTTGATGCCAAACTGGTTGTCGGCGCCCAATACGTCTTTCCCGAGATAGCCCGATAAATATATGCGGTCATTATCTCCAAGGATATAATCGGCTTTCAAATTGAAATCATAAAAATAAAGGCTGCTGTTTTTCAGTGCGGTATTACTGGAAAGTTTCAAAAACAGATCGGCATAGGTTCTTCTTCCTGAAATGAGAAAAGAGCCCTTGCCTTTTTTAATAGGGCCTTCAAAATTTAAGCGGGAAGAAATTAAACCATTTCCTCCGCTTAAATGATAGGACTGATCATTGCCATCATTCATCCGTATATCCTCTACCGATGCCAGGCGTCCGCCATACTCTACCGGCATTCCGCTTTTATAAAGGGTTACATCTTTAATTGCGTCGGAGTTAAATACGGAAAAGAAGCCTAACAAATGGTATGCGTTGTAAACAGGCGCTTCATCCAGCAGAACAAGGTTCTGGTCGGAAGCGCCGCCACGTACAAAGAAACCGCTGCCGCCATCGCCTGCCGAAATAACTCCCGGCAATAACTGCATTGTTTTCAATACATCTTTTTCACCAAAGAAGACAGGTATCTTGGCTATCTCTTTTACGTTAAGCTGCACCATGCCTGTTTGGGCGCTGGTTACATTTTCATTCGATCTTGCACCTTGAATACTCACTTCCTGCAAAGAGGAACCTGCAACTACCATGCTCATATTCCGTTTAGTGCTTTTATTCAGGTTGATCTTTACAGAATCGGTCCTATAGCCCAGATAGCTATATAATAGCGTGTAAGTACCTTCGGGGAGTGTTAAAGAGTAAAATCCATATTTATTGGTGCTTTCGCCGGTCTGGGGTAATTCTTTCACTTCTACAATAACGCCTATAAGTTCTTCGCCGGAGGCTGAATCCTTAATGCTGCCGCTGATAGTAAATTTTTGGGGCGCTTGGGCAAATACCAGATTGCTGAGTACAATAGAAATAAATAAACAGAGATTCTTTAACGACATAAAGGTTCAAATATACGCATCTTTAAGCAAGGGCTTCTTTTGCCCCTACATAGACGACAAACCTTATTAATAGCTGCGCGTTAAAAATAAAAAATCCATTTTCTGAATTTCCCGGCCTATTTTATAGCGCTTTGATAGAATTTCATAGCGTCTGCTTTCAGCTTGGCATCATCATCTTTGGTGAGATACATCATGTGCCCGGCATTGTAATAATTGAGGGTTATATTATTCCTTACATCCGGACGCAGGCCCATGTGGTTGACTGCATATTCTGCATTGTAAAATGGCGTTGCCAGATCGTAATACCCACAACATACCATCACTTTTAAAGCGGAGTTTTCGGTCATGGCCCCCCTAAGGGTTTCCGAAACATCGAGGTAACTATTTTCAGGGAACTGCCAGGGCCATACATTGGTAAGCGCTTCATAAGGAAGGTCGCTTTTGTAATTCAGATCTTTGCGGACATATTCATTAAATACACCATTGAAAAGCCCGCTGACAGCGGAATAACTGGGGTCGTATGAAAATCCTTCTCCTGCATCATCAGCATCTTCTCCTGTATACCTGGAATCATAACGCCCAACAGTTTTGCTTTCATCCCGCAGGATTTCTTTAAAAAACCGGTGGTCACGTATACGTTCATTTGAATTGCGTATATAATTTTTAGATAGTCCGGTAAAATAACTCAATGAGTCAATTACTTTATTGGTAAGGTCTCCAGAGGCAAGGTCACCTTTCATTAAAAAATAAGTGTAGGTACCCGAAGCAAATGTCTCTACCTTTTTAGCAAGGTCAGAGACACTAATTTTTTGGAGTTCAGGTGACAGCTTATTATAAAATTGTGCAGTTGTTGCGTAGGTCGGCAGGAATAATGCATAAGGCAAATCATTACCCCTGTTAAAGTCGATATATTCAAAATTAAGTACGGAAGAAACAAGTGTTATTCCGTTCAGATACATTCCATAGGTATTTTGCAAGTACCCTGAAAGCCCCGATGCACGAGTAGTCCCGTAACTTTCGCCGGTCAAAAATTTTGGGCTGCCCCAGCGGTCATTTCGTGTAGTATACATACGGATGAAATCTCCTACAGATGCAATATCTTCCGAGTAGCCATGAAATTTGGCAGGCTCGACACCTTTAACGGTGCGGCTGAAACCGGTTGAAACAGGGTCAATAAAAACAAGGTCAGTAAAACTTATCCAGGAATTTTCGTTATCGCCATACGAGTAGGGTGGGGCAGGAGCAGTGCCTTTATCATCGGCAAAATGAACCCGAACAGGGCTTATTGCGCCCATGTGCAGCCAGATAGAAGAGGACCCCGGGCCTCCGTTAAATACAAATGTAACGGGGCGTTTTCCGGCAGATTCTCCATCGGCAGTGTAAGCAATGTAAAATATTTTAGCCTTCACAGATTCATCTTTATCCTTGCTTGGCATATACCCTGCTGTTGCTGTGTAATTAATGGTTTTGCCATCAATGGTAATATGATGATGCGTAACTACCGGAGCAGGCACACTATCATTCTTGCCAGGTGCAAGGCTATCGCGATGCGAGGGATGCGGAACTGCCGCATGGGTCTGGGCATTTGAAAATGTTACTCCCGCAGATACCAGGAATAGTAAAGAGAAATAGATACTTTTTTTCATAGATGGTTTTTATAAAGAGCTAAAACTACGAAATAATCAGGAGAGGATTAATTTGTCCAGGGAATGGTGAGGGTGGTGCCTTTTACAATTATTCCGCCACGGTTGCCAATTTCGGTTGTGCCAAAACGGGTTGCGAATATTTCCGGCAGGGGCCGGTCGCCGGGGATGGAGAGCCATAATCGTAACAAGTGACGTTTTTTGGAAGGCTCATCCCAATCCTGGAAACCGGTGCGGTCATGCAAAAGCGCATGGTTATATACAAACTGCATATCTCCGGGTTCGAGTTCCATGGAGAGGCACAGTTTGGGATCGTTGGCAAGTGCATCAAACATATTGAGGGCTTCTATATGCAAAGGTGTAAGGCGGGGCGCATCAGGAAAACGCTGTGCCGAATCAATATATTGCCGTTGATAAAATACAGTTAAAAAACCTTTATAAAAACTAAAAACAGGAATTAGTAAATAAGGTAACATGCCTTCAGGAACCTCACCCCGGCGGTCGGTTGCAATGGGTTGCAAAAGAAGTTCTAATAAATCCGGACGGTGTTTGCGTATTTCATTAAAGATGGTTGTCGCGCTTACTAAAAGTGAAGCCCCGCCTACTTTAGCAGTACGTAAACAGAGCAACCCCACCACATCAGTGGAGTCTGTATGGAATGTTTGCCGTTCATTTGTCTGGTAAATGCGGGTGTTCGGGTCGCTGCTTTTCATTCCTAAATCGCGCACGTGGCCCAGTGTATGCCCCATGGCATTTTGTGAGCGAGGCGAACCCAGATGGCACCCAAGCCCATAAAATATGGTGCCCGCTTCCTGTTCGCTGCACATGGCAACGGGTAATCCTCGTATCAACGCAAAGCCACGCCCATGAATCAGTTCTTCCCGCATGGCTGTGAGTTTAGGCCCTAAGGTTGGCAGAGGGAAATCCTTCGCAGAAAGAGAAGCGATATTTTTTCCGGAGGCCAGAATTGTTTCGGCTGCTTTTTCCAACTCGCCTATTTCGACCGGGGTTAATTCTTTGGTCCATTCATGCTGTGCTTGCGCCATAGCAGGGCCGTACCAGGTAGAGGCAAGCGAGAATTCAGGGGGTAATGAATTTGAATTTTGGTTTTCCATAATGAAATAAAAATACAAAATAATATTGAAAAGCAATTTATGCCAAGTTTTGGGGCTGACAATTCTTTTCAGTTGCAAATATGCCTGAAACTGACCATCCATCGTCATTGCGAGGCTCTGCGAAGCAATCTCATTAAATTTGGATGCAAAAATCGGGTAAGATTGCTTCGTTCCTCGCAATGACGTTTGCAAAAGATTTTAACATTTCTTAACCTACATTAAGTTGCAACTGATAATTCTTTCCGACCTTTGTAAAAATAACTAAACTCCTAAAAATGAAAAAACTAGTTTTCCCTATTGCTATAGCAGCCACTTTGTTATTCTCGGCATTTACAACATTCTCTTCCATGAACTGGAAAATAGCCAGCGGCTATTCTGTGAAATTTACCAGCCCTGACCCTTCAGGTGCATTTACCTCGGTGAAGGGCGATATTTCCTTTGACCCGAATGACCTCGCTTCCGCTAAGTTTAATGTCACAGTTGATGTTAACTCTATTGCTACAGGTAATGGCATGAAGAACATCAAGGCTAAAAACGAAACCTGGTTCAATACAGATAAATATCCTACCATAACATTCGTATCAAGCAAAGTTACAAAGACTGCCAGCGGATACCAGGTTGACGGAACATTAACTATGCACGGAGTAGCAAAACAAATTAGCATACCATTTACATTTGCCAATAACACATTCACGGGAAGTTTCAGCGTTAACCGCATAGAGTATGGTGTTGGGAATGATGAAGGCATGAATGCACATGCATCCAACGATTTGAAAATAGATCTTTCCGTTCCGGTTACCAAAGCTTAATCAGGAATGAAGAAAGCATTTTTTCATGGAATTAGTGCGGGCATATTAGCTGCCATTGCAGGTTTTGTATATTTGAAAATATACCAAAACGCATTGGGAACCGAGTTTGATAAGATCATCAATCTCGGTTCCATTTCCGGCGCATCCATTTTCGGATGCATACTGATGGCATTAAGCTATTGGTTGCTGGAAAAATTCAACAAAGAGAAATGGAAAGGCGTGATAAATTTATTGATAGCCGTATTATCATTTGCGAGTATAATCAGCCCCATCAGTATGACGCTGCCATTGGATATTAAAAATCCTGAATTATTTCCGGGATTGGTAATTCCTATGCACTTTTTCCCGGCACTGGCTTTTTTCTGTTTGGTGCCGTTTTTTAAGGGGAGCAACAGTTAAAGCGGAGTAGTCCTCTTATAGTTAGGGATAGCAAACGAATAGGCTTTCGGTTGCTTTAAATCAGTGAATCATGGTGCAGGCCGC
>DATHNK010000035.1:0-5987 GCA_035486075.1 Bacteroidia bacterium | reverse complement strand
ACTTATAGAAAATATGGATATTTGATTGGTTAATCAAAAATAACAAGTATATTATTAAATAAATTTTCTTGAGAGACTATATCGGCAACTTTAAAAGAAAAAATTAATAGAGTAACAAACAAAAAGGGGCAGCCCTCCGCTGCCCCTTGTCCGGTTTTGCCGAGCCTTAAAACTCTACATCACCGACTCAGCGCTGTAATTATTGTATCTTCTGTTCTTGCGTATCCACATCATGGGCAAAATTGCTTTGGTCGTTGCTCAGCTTATCTTGCGGAGATGGTTCTGTAACGGTGCCATTCGTATTTTGTGAACCTGTCCCATAACTGCCCGCACTACTAGTGTACGACCCCTGTGAACCTGCAAAGCTTTGGTATTTCGTAAATATGCCATTGGTCCAGATACCTGTCATTACTTTTCCGTTGCTGCCATAGTAAACGCCGGGGCCGTCCCGCATACCGTTTTTATAGTACCCGGTATATTGCGAACCATTTGCCCAGCGATAGGTTCCGTATCCGTTGCGGCCTCCATTGGCAAATTGTCCGGAGTATGAATCGCCGTTATTATAACTGAAATTTGTTTTAGCAGGCGGTGACTGGGTTTGAGGTTGAACCTCTTCCCTGGTAATTACTTTTACGGTTGTCTCCGGTTGCGGCACATAGGGCGTTACTTCCGCATTTATACATACCTGGTAATAGACATGCGAATCGGAATCGGTAACCATTCCTTCCGATATAACCGTATCAAACTTCACCGCACCTAATATATCCGATTGTATATGCGATTGGAAAGACTGGTTGTTATCATCGTTCACCTGGTCGGTATTGAGTGACTGGTAGCAGCTTATTTTTTCTTCAATGCCAGCCGATTTCAGTGCATTCAGTTTGGCATCATCCAACGCTTCCTTACGTGCCTGGTTGGGGCTTACATCACCCGTTACGGGCGCGCGCCCGGTAATGTTGGTTACCCGCACCGTCTGGCTGTAGGCTGCCAGCTGAAAACTTGCGGCAGCCATTATTAAAATGAGTGTTCTCATAGGGATTGATTTTGTAAACGGATGGCTTATTCAGGGTTCACAACCCATCCGTTCAAATGTTATTAATTTATTTGCCCGCGTTTTGGTCCTGTTGCATCTTTTGCATTTCTTTGTCTACGTCCTCGCCAAATTTCTTCTCATCATAATTGAGTTTCAGTTGCTCGTTGGAAGAAATATTTTTGCTGAGGCCGGCAAGCAGGTCCGCTTTGCTTTCCTGTATCGCAACCCAGTCGGTAAAAGTGCCATCTTTCCTTTGCTGGAAAGCTTTTTCACCCATCACCTTCACATTGTAAAGGGTTTGGTTTACGAAGGTCCAGATCTGCTCCTCGAACTTGTTTTCATAATCTTGTTTGTTGGCAATGGAACTTTGGTTGGTGTACTGGCGCGCTGCGCCATTAAGAATTGTTTTTACCATACCTGCAAGTTTGCCCTGTGCATTTTGCATAGAGATCTTTTGTGCAGTTGGCAGATCGGGACTATGGCCGGACGAAACAGCCCTCAGGTTTTCGTTGTCCGATTGATAATCGTTTCCGGAAAAAGGCAGGATGACTTCCACTTCATCATTTGCCTTGGTGATGGATTTGGTGTGTCCGCATGAGCTGAGGGCAATGATCAGTCCTGTAGCGCTAAGCAGGAACACTGTTTTTTTTGTTTTCATGATTTTTGAGTTTTATGAGAGTTTGAGGCTCCCGGTTTATTATAGCGCAATACTACCCGCACAGCATGACGGTATTATGAAGAAGATTATATCAAATGTAAAGAAATGTTAAACCGTGGTTTTTATCCTTTCCTTTTTTTGTTTTTTTCTTTTATAAGATATATATTCTTCACGCGTCGTCTCATTTTCGTGGTTTAAATTCATATTCCGTTTTGCCCCAAACCCATAAAGGGGCTTTAATAGCGCTACTCAAAGCCACTTTTGAGGTCTGGGGCAAGAATTATTATCGTATCATTTTAAACCCTATATTTGTACATAGACTCTAACAAACAACCAATAATTAAAATTACATCCCTTATGAAAAAAAAACTAGTAGCAGCCGGCATAGTGCTGGCATTCGCAACCGGTGTATTAGCCACCTCCGCATTCACCAGTATTGAAAAGCAAAACGAAGCTAAAAAACACCCCCGTATCGAAAAGGCCATAGACGACATGTACGATGCCCTTGATTACATGGAGCACGCACCTGATACTTTCGGAGGACACAAAGCAGCAGCCATGGCCGACACCAGGGCAGCGATCAAATCATTGAAAGCAGCGCTTGGCTATCGCTATCACGAAGACCATAAATAACGGGTCTTCTTCCCTTGCAAATGCGAGGTAGCTAAATTAAAAGGGTTTCAGTTTAATGCTGAAACCCTTTTTAATTGCCCTTTTCCCGCCAATCAGAGGGGTTCTTTCTGCTTGTAAAATAAATTCATCCCTTTTTCAAAAAAATTCTTACTTTTGTCGCTCCAAAATACAACTAATCAATGAAAAAACAATTATTCTCCCTGACTGCTTCCTTAAGTTTATTACTGGTTTGTTTTTTTACAACCGCTAATGCTCAGGCAAAAAAAAGTAACTCAAAACCTACAACAACTGTAAGCAGAAGTGTTTCAAATCCAGATAATACCGCAGCTATTGTAACCATAACTATAAATAAGCTGGCGTTCAGAGGCCATGCTTCTATTGAAGAAAACTTCTCCGCCGACCTGCAGGCTACCGTGATTTCGGGCAGCCATGCTTCATTTCATTCTGCTAATGGCAAAGCCACTTTCGATTGGGATAATATTTCGGAAGACAAGACCATTACCGTATCTTATTCCTTGCGTGCTATAAGAAATACCTCAGAAGATCAGACTGTTTCAGGCCATCTTTCTTACCAGAATCAAACTTTTGACATGCCTGCTTCCTCCTTTAAAATAAAATTCACAGGCAAGGCACCGGCTGCTACAGCTAATAATAATAGTGAAACAGTTGACCCTAATTCCACAAATACACTGCAAGATCTGTATTACATTATTTTTGGAGAATACCCCGGGAATAGCGAGGCTGAAGCTCCTGCCTCTACTAACGTAACATCTTCAAAAGCAAGTATGTCGGCTAGTTCAAAACCAGCCCCTAAACATACTGAAGCTCCTAAACCAGCTCCTGTAGCCGAAGCTCCTAAACCGGTTGCTGCTCCGGCACCTGTTGCCCCGGCTCCTATACCAGTTGCTCCTACTCCGGCACCCGCCCCACCAACAAACCCAGCTGTTTCAACCGCCGTTGCTCCAACTTCAGTTCCTGCACCTGCGGCTACCACTTCTTCCAGCGTAGTTTACCGTGTTCAAATTGCTGCTGTTCCTGATAAATCGAAAGCCGATGGTATTTTAAAACAATATAAAATTACCGACCAACCTTATTTTGAAGTTGTAAGCGCCAGCGTAACCCGTGTAATGGTAGGAAACTATTCCAACCTTAACGATGCTAAGGCTCGTATTGCTGAACTAAAGAACAACGGCCTTACGGGCGCTTATGTAGCACCTTACTACAAAGGCAAAAGAGTTAGCCTTACAGAAGCTGCTTCGCATACCCAACAATAAAAGGATAGATTTCCGGAGAATTTATCAATGCCCCACAGGCACTCCGTTCTCGTATTTCACTTTACGTTGCACGTTGCCGTTCTTGTCATAAAAGATCCATTCTCCCACGGGCACACTGCGGACTGAGCCATTCTTTTCCTTCACCAATGTATAATCAGACACGCTGGCTATCTTAGAATCAGGAAAGTAGGAAGTGCATTTGCCTGAAGGTTCTCCGTTAGTTAAGGTTTGTTCCTGCATAAGTACGCCTGTTTCGAAATAAAAACTCCATTTGCCATCCAGCTTATCATCTTTATAACTTCCTTCCTGAACTTTAATACCTGTAGGCTGCATATAAACCCAGTGGCCCTCCATTAAATCCTTATGAAAATCACCTTCGCGCTGTAAGGCTCCATTTTCATAATAATATTTCCAGTGGCCCTCTTTAAGGTTGGCGGTCCTGTTGCCCTCATATTTTAATTTACCATTATCGTACCAGCCTTTCCAGCCGCCTTCCATACTGGCTGCTTTATACCCTCCCTCATCTTTTTCCTGTCCGTTCTCATACCATGATTTCCAAATACCATCTTCCATGTCGTTTAAATAACTTCCCTGTTCGTTCATCTGTCCGTTTGGATACCAGATAGTGCATAAGCCATTACGTAAATTGCTTTTATACCGACACTCTTTCAGTTTTACGCTACTGCTGTCGTAATAGAATGTCCACGCGCTGTCCTGTTCATTGTTTTTGTAATATCCTTTTTCCGTAGTGTCGCCGGTGGTTTCAAAATAGATCCAAAATCCTTCCTTCTTTTTATTATGCCTGTCGCCTGAGGTTTTAGGCTTTCCATTTTCATAATACCAGGCCCAGTGTCCATCTTCTTCACCATTGGCAAAACTCCCTTTAGATTTTACTCCACCTCCCCTGTACCATGAAATATAAGGGCCATTTTGTTTGCCACCAACATAAGTAGCTTCATTATCTTCACTTCCATCGGTAAAATTGTATTTCCACAATCCTTCCTTTAGACCGTTAACATATTTACCGCTGGCCTCTACCACTCCGCCAGTATAATACAGGGTAACGCTGCCATTTCCGTTGGTGACGGTTTGTTTGCCTTTCTGGTCATAGAATTCCCGCATATATATCAGACTGTCTGTGTGGTCAACCACATCTTTCGGTTTACCATTTTCATACCATTCCTGCCATTTGCCGGTCTCTTTGTCGTTATGAAAATCACCTTCACTCTCCTTGTTCCCATTTTCATAAAAAGACACATAATGCCCTTCCTTTTTATTATGCAAAAATGCTCCCCGGTTTTTTAGGTGTCCGTTATCGTAGTAATAGGTCCAGGTTCCTTCTTTTTTATCTTTTTGGAAAAAAGTAACGCTGGTTAGTTTTCCATTGGTATCCCATGATTTCCAGGTGCCGTCTTTCATGTTATCGGCAAATGAATTTACCATGGCCGTATCTCCTGATGAATAGAAAAAAGTAAATACCCCGTTAGCCTTTCCCCGGTGATAATTTTTAATGGATTTCTGATTTCCGTTTTCGTAATAATTTTTCCATATACTGTCCTGCTCTCCTTTCCTGAAGAACCCCGATTGATCCAACTTCCCGCTTTTGTACCACAACTTGAAAGCGCCATGCTGCATACCATTCAGGAAATTGACCTCGCTCTTTTTAATGCCTGCTGCACTATCCCAGTATTCAATAACCGGTTGGGAAAATGATGTGAGTGAAAGAAGAAGAAAGGAAAGAAATAAAAATTGTTTTTGCATGTTGCGAAAGAATACTTTATGCAAAGGTATAAGGGATTGTTTGTTTGAATAACACGCAGAGAAAATATTTTAAACAAAATGAATCTTATAACATTACGACAGCTTATGTGATTTGATTTTCAATGCATCTTTTTAAATCAGATTCCTCACTCCGTTCGGAATGACAATTTCGCATATAAGTTATAGAAGGATGGGGGCGAGGGCAAAGCCCTCGCCCCCATCCTTCTCCCTATAGCTCAGCACTCCTGTCATTCCGAACGGAGTGAGGAATTCGTAAAAATTATAAAACATCAGTGAATAAACTATATGTTTTTTTAATATATATGCGAATCTTAGCGTCTATTCGTACCGCAACGCTTCAATAGGATCGAGCCGCGATGCTTTAATGGCAGGGTATATGCCTGAAATTACTCCGACTATAAGACAAATTATTACAGCCGTAATGATCCATACCCAGGGAACTATAAAACCAATTCCGAAAAAGAACGCCATTATATTCCCGATGGTTAAACCAAGGATAATGCCAAGCAATCCGCCCATTTGGGAAATTACAATAGCTTCAATTAAAAATTGGTTCCGTATGATTCTTTTAGTAGCGCCCATTGATTTACGGATTCCTATTTCCATG
>DATHNK010000034.1:0-2340 GCA_035486075.1 Bacteroidia bacterium | reverse complement strand
GGCGTTTGGTGAATTTACCATCTACCGGTACTACACGTGTCATGTCCGATCCGTAATTAGCATATTCAGCTGCCACATCTAACAATATAATTTCACCTTTTTTACATTGCTTGTTATTAGCAACATAATGCAATACGCAGCTATCAATACCAGAAGCTATTATTGGTCCGTATGCAAATCCGCGTGAACGGTTGCGGGTAAATTCATGAATAAGTTCTGCTTCAATTTCAAATTCGTGTACACCCGGTTTTATAAATGGCAAAAGCCTCCTGAATCCTTTTTCAGTTATAGAACATGCACGGCTTATCAAATCAACTTCTTCTTTCGATTTTACCATTCTGAGCAGGTGCATGATTGGTGCACTACGCTCGTATCTGTGCAAAGGAAATTTTTCTTTGCACCACTTGGCAAAACGTGCATCTCTTGTTTCAACCTCCACTATGGCACGGGTGTGCTCATTTGAGTTTAGGTATATATGCCTGCACTGCGACATTACCTGGCGAAAAATCGTTTCAAATTCAGATAGCCAGAAAATCTCTTCAATACCCGATGCTTTTCTTGCTTCTTCTTTTGTGTATTTATGTCCTTCCCAGACAGCTATTCTTTCATTGGTCTCGCGTAAAAAGAGCATCTCTTTCCATGTCTTTGTTGTAGCATCAGGATAAATAACAAGTATAGTTTCTTCCTGGTCAATACCACTCAGGTAAAAAAGATCGCTGTTTTGTATAAACGCCATGTGCCCATCGGCATTGGTAGGCATTATATCGTTCGAATTAAAAACAGCAACAGAGTTTTCTTTTAATTCCTTGGCAAAACGCTTGCGGTTTTTAATAAACAATTCTGAAGGGAGCGGTAAATATTTCATGGTTAATTTTTATTTTCTTTGGTTTCAAGATGTATCTTATGCAAGAACCTGTGTATTACCGGGGACAAAAATATGCCAATATTGGTTATAAAAGCTACTCCGCTAAACAAAGCATAGAATGAGGAAAACAGTTTCCCAGCAATGTTGTCGATATTAGCCACAGGGCCCATACCTGATAATATCATTGAGGCATTATGCAATGCATCTATCCATATTAAATGAGCAATATAATGATACCCTATAATACCAAGTATGAGACATATGAATACTGCAACAGTTGCAAACATCCACATGCGCATTAACCGATTATAAAAAACTTTGGGAGGGGCTAATGGCTGGTGTTTATTCTCGAACATCTTAATACGTTATAGCTTTACAAATGTAACTGAATAGAATGCTCAAACCTTAGCCAGCAAGGTTTATTTTTATATCATTCTGAAATAGTTGCGCACATTTATTATAAATAAAAAAGGGACACCTGTCTGGCATCCCTTTTTAATGTTTTTCTTTTGTTATTACGGAACAAGAATATTATAGTTTGTTCCATTTATTGAAGCTGTAGCTGTATAATTACAGTTTCCTATACCGCTGGTATATGTAAGTATTAGCGGATATACTTTACCGGTACGGGTAAGAGTTTCCTGTCCTGATTCTATGCAACCACAAACTGCATTGCCTACTGCGAGGTTAACCCAATATGCTGTATAAATAAGTGGCTGGCCAGGGGTAATACTGAGCGTATATGTTATGCCGCTTTTGCTTGTACCCGATGCACTGCCTGTAACGTAGTAATACCAAACATTACCGCTCTTTGCAAGTACGTTGTTACGGGTAGCTGTCCATGAAGCAGATCCGGTACCTGTGCCACCATAGGTAAGGGTAACATTTGAAGTATACTTCCAGCTATGGTCACCATCAGTGTCTTTGCCTGTATTCATTAAGTTAGTAGAACCCGCAACATTAATAACAAGTCCTGTGGTAGTATTGGTTATAGAATAATTCCTCCAGGTTTGAGTAATAGAAGCAGTGGAGTCAAAATATCCTTTGCCCCTTGTCCAATAAACAATAATATCACCTTTCCTTATCTTACCATCAGGGCTAACACATAGTCCGGTAAAATGAATATCTATGGTATCTGTAGTAGCTGAAGTATCGCCCACCCATGTAGCGCAAGTTCCACCCATAGGTGTCTTGGTTGCCTGTCCCTTGGCAGCTCCATCAGCAATGATCTTTGAATCATTTATTACAAATGTTGCATTAGCTTCATCTTGTGCTGCGGTAGCATCATTATCAACCGTTGCCGGGTTTGAAGTACCATTAGTAGTAGAATCTTTTTTACAGCCGGCATAAATTACAGCTGATAAAAGGGCAATCCCCATGATTGCCGTTGATAATTTTTTCATTTTATTCCAGGGTTTATAGATTTATAAAATCAAATATAAAAAGTTTTCTGAATAATAACAAAATCTGTCTAA